>JAZLKT010000096.1:0-12873 GCA_045597785.1 Candidatus Cryptobacteroides sp. | reverse complement strand
CGATAGCGCTGATTCCGAAAGGAGCGGTTTCGGCGCCAGCCTTGGTTGAAAGAGTGCTGTAAGTATTCGCGTCAACCTTCAGGCTGATGGTGTAGCGTGTGCCGCGCACGAGCTTGAAGTCGCTGCTTACAGGGATGAGGAAATCGTAAACGTGGCCGGTAGATTTCCATACGTTGTTTGCCGTATAACTGCTGGCTGTAGCCGAATACGAAATCGGAGAAAAATACCCGAAAAACTTGTTGTTGGATTGTTTTTCCGTTGATAAAAGATTAGCTAGATCATCCGCTTTTGTTGAGGAGGAAACGGATGTCCCATTGATTCTGCAACCATTCATTATAAAAGCAATCTCCGATTCACGCGACTGTATTCCACCGGGAAGGCCGGGCTCAGACAGTGATGCGCGCACCTTGATAGCGGTAGCAGTTGACATTTCGGTTGCAATGTTCTCCGGAATATAATACGATGCTCCAAGATCGATAGACCAGTTGCCGATGCCGGTCATAACGGGCTCTCCCTCATCGGCATAAATGGCCCCGGTCTTCGTCTCGAAATATGATTCAATCGTACTCACCACAGCACTGGCAGAAAGTTTTTTTGCAGCATTTTTTGCGTTATTTGCGTCATCGAACTGAGTCGCATTCTCTATGCTGAAATCAACTGATGCATTATTCCAGTTCGGGCCGTTTTTTGTAGCATAAAGATACAGCCTGTCTTCGGTCGAGGCCGTCTTGGAGATATTCGAATAAGTTACAGAAACGGATGTGCCGTCCGTTGTCCTCGCAATGAAACCATCCGAACCGGAAGCCGCAATATCTATCGATACGGGGTTGTTTCCAAGCGATCCGGCCGCGGTGCCCCAGGCAAAGCTGGAGGGAACGTTGACAAGCGAGATTTCCTCAATCTGTATGCCTGCCTCATCGAGGCTTGCGTTGGTGCTGCTGATGCCGGTGACGGTTACCTGTGCAAGAGACCTTGACATAACGTCGAACTCCACGATGTAAGGCTCCTGCGATGAGCCCTCAGGCACGGTGATGCTCTTCGAGCCTCCCATAATGAATGTGGGTTCGGTGCCGGTGGCAGCGATGGCCTCATAGCCGATATTACCATTGAAATAACTCCTGAAAACAAGTTCGCAACGTGTTCCCTCGACTATCTCAGCGAACAGGCTGCTGAGCGTGGATGTCGTTCCGGCGAGAGTGTAGCCACCCTCGTTGAGAACCGCGAAAAGCTCGTAGTCGTGCGAAGTGGTGGAGGTGCTAATCGTAATGGGGTCGTTGAATTCGATGGTCACGGCGTCGCTGCCGTCAGTGGATGTCCAGTCGCCAGAGTCAGCAAGCTGGTTGTAAACACACTGGCCGTTACCATCGAAGATGACGAGCCTGATGGTGTTGACCACCGGCGTTATGCCGGAGGCAGTCTTTGTCCCAAGTGTGAAAGACACGTTGAGAGGGAGCGTGCGGGCACCTTCGCCAGCGGGCGAAGGCATCCTTTCCGTGCAGCCTGCCGCAAGGGCGGGCGCGGAGGGCGTGTATATGATAAACTTTTTCATCGGCTTACAGGATAACAGTGTCGGTTCCGTCGATCCAGTCGTTGACAAACAGCACATAGGACAGATAGATGTCCGAGCCGACCTTCTGGGCGTTGATCTTGTATTTATAGTAGAATCCGGGCAGGAACTCGTCGTCGATCGCGACAGCCTTTGTGGCAACCTCGCCGTTGCTGGTGCGCTTGAAGGTAACCTTGATTCGGGGCTTCTCGAGTTGGCTCAAGTCCTGGGGAATGACGTACATACAGCTCTTCGTAGTGAAGAGGTTATGGGTTCCTCTGCTTGTCATCGTGTAGCTGCCGGTTGACCACTGCTCGTCGTCCGATGCGGGGTCAGAGGCAAAATCGGTGTTGAGCACAAGCGTGTACGAGGTGGTGTCGGCTGCGGGAGTCCAGTTGAAGAAGGTCTCGTCCTCGTCGGGTTCGCCAAGGAAGGTGCAGGCGCCGCTCGCAGCTACGCCGCTGAGCTGTATGCTGAGAATGCTCAGGTCGCTGCTGAAGGTATCGTCGCTGGTGCTGACGCAGAAGCTCACTTCGCTGAGCGCATGGTGCAGGGATACGTACATCTGGCTGTCGGGGCGGCCTTCTTTGTTCACGTGGGCTATGTAATTGGCGTTGGAGCTCTCATAGCCGGTGATTTCGGTGCCGTCTTCGCTGAATTCGCGCTTTTCGCGGTTGAATCCGAGCAGGAAGTCTTCCTGATCTTCAACGTCGGCGGCGGGGGTGAAGGAGAATACCATCTCGTCTTCTTTGCCGTCGGTCGACTGCGAAGTGATTTCGAATGTGCCGTTGGGACTTGAAGGAGCAAAACTCCAGAAATAGAGGGGGACGTTCTCAACCCAATAATAGAGCTGTTCAGTACTCCCATCCGCGGAACAGGTGCTCCAGCCCGAGGTTCCCTTCTTCACGGGAACAGCGCTCATATACTCGTCGCCCTTCTGGCCGGCCCAGCTGCTCCAACCGCCGCTGATGGCGTTGATACCGAATTCTGTGAGGTTATCGGTAATGTTGCGGCTCGCTTTTGTAGACTTCTCAACCGTCGACGACACACGGATGTATCGGTCGCACTGCGGCTTCTCCTTTGAGCACGCCGCCGAAACGAAAAGCACGACAGCCGCCACGGAGAGCATCCGCACAAGGGGTTCAACTCCTCGAAGGATTCGAACCGACTTTTCACAAGTTGTTTCCATTTTCATTCTTTTCTATTTCTATTTCCCTGTTCAAGGCCAGCGTATAAAGAGCTGGCCAAAAATCTGGCAAAAGTAGCAAAATGTTCACTAAAAATCAATACTATACGTAAAATATTTTCCATAGCGATAATCAACAGCAACACAATAAAAAAAACAGACTTATGACTTTGCGATTCAGAATTTACAAAACGCACGAAGACGGAATCCGTCCGGGCGACGAAAACGGACAGAGATGCAATCTCTATATCCGTCTGCGTGACGGGGTGGCCGTGGACCAGACAGCGCGGACCTCTCTGTTGGTGAATCCGGACTGGTGGGACCAGGACAAGGAAATTGTCAGCGCGTTCTCACCCTGCCCGGAGGACGAGGCAAATACCATCAATTCCTGTATTGTCAGGCTGCGACGTACCATCGCCACGCGCTATGTGTGCGACAGTGCGGAAACCATTATCCATCGCGACTGGCTTTACAACACCATTGTCGAAATAGAGCATCTTGCGCGCCGGCCGGGCCTGGGCGAAGACTATCTGCTGGATGTCTTCAACGAGTTTACGGCCATCTGCCGGGTGTCCGAGGTGCGCAGGAGCCAGTTCCTCGCTCTCGGAAAGATACTTGAGCGATTCGAGCGCTATTCGGCATCGGGAGCGAGGTCGAAGAAACTGAGATTGCACTCGATTGACGCCCGCGCGCTCGACCGGCTATGGATATATATGAAAAACGAGCACGCGATAATCAAAGCGACTCCTCATTTGTTCGAGGGGGTGGTGCCGGAGCGGCCGATAAAGAAACGCTGCGACAACACCATCAACGATCTTTTCAAGAAACTGAGGGTATTCTTCAGCTGGTGCGTTGACAACGACTATATCCAGGCCTCGCCGTTCAGGCGCTTCCATATGAGGGGTGAAAGGTATGGTACGCCTGTATTTCTTACAAAGGAGGAGGTTCTGGGGCTCTATGCTTTCGATTTCGGCAGTTCGCGCGCGCTGGAAAAGCAGCGCGACATTTTCGTATTCCAGTGCAACGTGGGCTGCCGGGTCGGCGATATGATGCGCATGCACAAAAGCGATGTCCGCGACGGCACATTATATTATATACCGCATAAGACAGTAGATAAGCGCCCCGAGACGATTTCCGTCCCGCTGAATTCGACGGCGAGAGCCATCGTCGAAAAATACGCATCTCTGCCGGGGGACTCCCTTCTTCCTTTCGTTTCCGTGCAGAAATACAACGAAACTTTGAAAACGGTGTTCGAAAGGGCGGGACTGACAAGGTGTGTTACCATCCCCGACCAGCTGGAAGGTTCGGAGAAGCAGGTGCAGCTCTGCGAGATTGCCAGCAGCCATATGGCGCGCCGCACTTTCGCCGGCAATCTTTACCGTCAGGTCAAGGATCCTTCGCTCATCGGCTCGATGACCGGGCACTCCGAAGGCAGCCGCGCCTTCGCCCGCTACCGCGCCATTGACGACTCTATGAAACACGAACTGGTCGAGCTGCTGGAATAGCTCTGCACTGGGAGATATGTGGGACACACGGGAGATTAAGGCTGTCGTGAAACAATTCATCCGTCTCGGTTATTTCATGTAAAAACGCCCCTGCTAAAACCCTTCGAGGATTTGAACCCTTTGTCCGGAAGTTCCTTGTCGCAGTCGCCGTGCTGATACCGGCGGTCAGCTGCACTAAAGACAAAGCATACTGCGGACATTACATCAAGGTGGCGTCGGACATTGAGCCCGGCACCAAGGGAGGACGCCTGACAAAAGGCAATCTGGCGGAATTCAGCATCGATGTAATAAGCGGCGGCAGCAGCAGCTGGGCAGGCGAAAAAGGAAGCACATATCTGAGCAGAGTACCCGTCAGGAAAAGCGGAAGCGACTGGCTCACATACAATGCCGCGGGCACGGCGGTCACCGAGTACTCATGGGTTGATAACGTGATGCTGTACTTCTGGAGCCACTCCCCCGCCAAGACCACCGGCAAGTTCGAAGTAAGCTCACAGTCGGCCGACGGAAAGGAAGACGAGATGGTGTTTTCCTTCACCCCTGCCGCAGACCCCGCCGACCAGGAAGACCTTCTGCTCGGGTTCAACGGCGAGCTCCGTGAATTTGATGCCACCGGCGAGGAAGTTGTAAACGCGACGAGCACGAACCCGAACTATGAATTCGTGGCAGAAAGGGGCAACGAAGTCAAGATTTCCCTGCACCACGCACTCAGCGAAGTGAGCTTCTGCGTCAGCACCGACGACGACACTTTCAGCGCCGACCTGAGCATTCTCAGCATACAGCTCAGCGGCATTGCCGCGGGCGGCTCCTGCACCTTCCTTGGCGAGCCCGACGAGGACGAGACCTTCTTCAACTGGACCCCTTCGGCCGACACCACTTCGTACAAGCTGGTGCTCAACACCGATTTTGCCTCCGATCCCGCATCGGATGACGAGCAGTGGTCAACCGGCTCCTATACGATGACCTCGCGCGGCACCCACAACCTCTTCACCACGAAGAACTGCCTGTACATCATCCCCCAGGATATGAGCAAGCTCGCGAAGCCCAGAATCAAGGTCACCTTCAAGCGCACCAGCAACGGCGAGGTGGCCACCAAGGAAATCGCCCTCGGCGACAATCTGGCACCCGGGAAATATTACAAGTACAAGATCAAGGCACAGAAGGTCGGCGCGGACATCTTCCTTTCGTATGTGCTTATCGTGAACGACTGGCTGGACGGAACCGACACAATATCACTCTAAGCAGATGAAAAAGAATATCATATACACCCTGGCAGCATTAGTGCTTGCCACAGCCTGTTCGGAAGGGCTCAAGCCCGAAGAACAGCACAGCGCAGGCCGGATTCCCCTGAGCGCTTCGCTGCGTTTCGACACCAAGGCTTCGGGCATCACCCCGGTCGTGAATTCGGTGCGCATCGTCGCGTTCGACGGCAACGGCCAGTGCGTGCTCAATCAGCTCTACACCTCCGGCTGGACGGCTTCCACCGGGAGCAATGACGAGTACGTGATAAATTTCGATGATGATATTACGATGAGTACCAGCACGTCGATGAACTACGACATCTTTGCCGTGCTCAATGAAGAGGGCTATACCCTTGCGGGCAGCACGTCGTCGCTCAGTTCGCTCTTCGGCGGAATAACGGTCGGCTCGCAGTCGATGATTGTGTTCAACAGTTATTTCTCGGGGAAGGCGGCATACAGCGCCACACTCTCAAGCGGCTCCGAACCGGCATTCCTTATGGGCGCATTCAAGGCGATAAGCATCCCGAAGGGCTCGTCATCAAGTGCTTACAACGTGCAGTTCGACGTAATGCGCCGTTCTCTGGCTCAAGTGACCGTTACCGGCATCAGCAGCACCAACGCAACCATAGACGAGGCAAGCATACAGATTCAGGAAATATCACTTGTGAATATCCCCTCCAGTTTTGTCTGGGGAGATAATGACGGTTCCCTTGGAAAGAATCCTCTTTCAATCGCACTTGCCGCTCCCGGGTCTGACGGATTCATTGCCAGGACTTCCGGAGCTCTTTCCTGCAGCGTCACATATTCGGATCTGGCGCAGACAAAAACGACTGATGCGAAATTGTATTCCACTGCCGCAAAAGTTATGGAATTCTGTGATGAAAGCGCCGCATACAAGTGGTATAATAATAAAGCCGACCAGAACACCGCTGCAAAAGCCAGGGAGAACGCCTCGAAGGATTTTGATAATGTCAGCATAGTCAAGACTCCTCTGACAAACCATTTCAGCAACATCAACGGTACTTTGTCATACACTGAGACTCCGAACTACGGAACTCCGTCGGCGTGGACAATCGATCTTGGTTCATCGTACTACATTCCTGAGAATATTTCAGCCTCCGATTCCACGGCAACCTGCATCAAAGTCCGCGCGACAATTGCCACTCCGGGATTGAGCGAAGATGCAATCATAAGCAGGGCGTCCTGGGGCAGCGAAACGTTTTTCGCAGGATCAAATGCCGTCAATTTGTCCAGCAAAGAAAACTTGAAGAATTTCATAAAGAATTACGCCTCAACAAAAGAGGTATCGTTTGAGTACACCGACAAAGGCAAAACCGTTACCACAACAGCTTACCTGGTTTATCTTGACAATTTGAGTTGCAGCGTCACGGCATCCAACATCACCGCCACCAACGAGTGGCGCCCGACCTCGCATGTCTATGATTTCCTGATTCCCATCAACAACAAGGCATTCGATGACGACTACAGCGTCCGTCGCGGAACCAAATACACCGTCACCCTGCACGTGAATCAGGGGACTTATGACAATCTCGCAACCAAGGCGTGCGCCGAGGCCGTTCCCTTCGGAATCAGCGCCACAGTCGAAACTGAAAAATTGAATGGCTATGAAGACTAGATCCGCTGCATTCATTCTTACGCTCTGCTGCGCATTTGCGGCGGCGATATCCTGCGGCAAGCAGGAGGGAGCCTCTCTCAAAAGCGAGGGGAACCTGATCTTCAACATATCCGTCGGTGCGGGGACAAAGACAAGCGGCACCATAGACGACACCGCATCGGAGGCCGCCATCAGTTCGCTGCGCATCTTTATGATCGATGCCGACAGCGAGGGCGCCGCGGCCAGCACCTGGAACTGCACCGAGCTGACCGACTTCAGCTACAGCAGCACCACGGGCAAGGCCACATCGACCTTCCGCTACACAATGGCAGGCGACTATCTGTTCTTCGCGATCGCCAACTGGCCTTCGTCGCTCACGCTCGACACCTCGAGCTATGCCGCTCTGACAGCTAGCTGTTACGATGCTTCATCCTGCCTTTCGGAGCTCTGGGATGAAAACAGTTTCCTCATGACCCAGAACGAAGGCCCTGTGTACAAGCATATCAGCAACCTGGCCTGCGACTCTTCGAATCCTATCGAAGTGGATATCAAACTCGACAGGGTTGCCGCCAAGGTTTCGGTCCACACCGCTCCCAACTCGGCAGCTCCGCTTGTCGGAACGCTCCTCGGCGGGCACGATGCCGTTTACGCCATCTCCAAGGTCAACGTTCAGGAAGTGGCTCTGATAAACTGCGTCAACCAGTTCAACATCCTTCAGACCAAAGAGTCCGGAGTGCTCGTGACACCGAGCTCCGACCCGGAGTACAGCCTCTCTACCGGCTACTACAACACTTCGCTCGCAAGCCTCGACTGGCAGCCAATGGGCACGGTGATGTACTGCCTCGAGAACAACTCGCCTTACTATGCCGACGTTGCCGGTGACGACGCTCACCCCGATGCGGCCGATTCCACGAAGATGAAATCGCGCGTCACGGGCCTGCTTTTCAAGGTCGAGGTCAAGACCCTGAGTTCGTTCAAGAACGAGGCCGACACCGACATTGAGAACGAGAATCTGCGCGTCGATCCCGAAGAAGGCCTGTGGAAGACCAAGGCCGACGACACAAGCGACGAAGCCGCCCGGACACTCTACCTCTACAAAGGCATCCTGTTCGCCGACTGGCAGCAGCTGTCCGCACAGAATCCCGACATTGCCGCGGAATTCGGCGAGGGCGAGGCTCCGGATGCCGACGAACTTCGCGAACTCGGCGTCAGCGTATATGAGGACGGCCTTATGTACTATACCTACTGGCTCAACGACAACGGAGCCCTTCAGGTAAGCCGCAATACATATTACAATATTCTGCTCAAGGAGATAGTCTCATTCGGCGACGACGTTCCCCTCGGAAGGGATTATTCCGCAACAGACCCTATCAACCTGAAGCCAGGCATAATAAGCATCACGCTCAGCATTGCCGACTGGGACATCAAAGCAGAACAGGACTACACACTTTAAGCCGTTATGAAAAATATTTTAAAATATACAGCTCTTCTGCTCGTTGGAGCAGTATCGTGTACCGGCCTTGAGAACGACCTTCAGAAGGGCGCGGCCGACGGGAAGGTAAAGATAGAAGTATCCGCTACCATCTCGGGCCAGGACAAGGCTACAAAGACGCATATGGGCACGCTCAATGGCGACATCTACCCCATCCTCTGGAGCGAAGGCGACAAGATTGGCCTTATCGAGAGCGCAAGCAGGATAGTGGACGTCACGCTTACCGGCGGAGCAGGCACCAACAAGGGCACTTTCGGAGGCAATGTCGAAGACCTCGTCGCGCCTTTCACCGGTACGGCAATCTACCCTGCCGGATATCCTGGCGAGGATGCATTCGCCGATGCCAGCGACATGTCCGAGGGGATTCTAGTCGGAAGTTATCTGCCCGTGAAGCAGACATTCAAGGACGGAAGCTTCGACGATTTCATATATCCTATGGCCGCAGTGAGCGCGGATGGCTTCGTTTACGATTTCTACAACCTCGGCGCTGTTATCCAGCTGAAATTCATTGCGACGGACGAGAACCAGGCCATACGCGCAATTTATCTGACCGGAAATGACGACGAGGTGATTGCCGGCGGTGTCGGAATGTATTTCGACCCTTCGACTCTCAAGCCAGTGGCCTCAACGCTTGCCAAAGACGGCCCGTATTCGGAAGGCGATTACGACGCGCGGCTGAAAACCGTCACCTACGGCAGCGAGGAATACACGAGGGTAATTGTGGATTTCCAAGGAGGAAAACTCGAACTTTCCGAGACCGATACAACCTACGTGAACATTGCAGTCCTGCCCCAGACCTTCGAACACGGCTTTACAGTGGAAGTCGTCGATGCGGGCAACCTCGGAAGCACCTATTACGAAGCTCAGGACAATATTACCCTTGCACGTTCCTGCGTCAAGAGTATGACTACAATCGCGTATATGCAGGGCGATCCTATCGATATCGCCAACAGCTATATCTTCTCCGATTCGGGTTACTACATTATGCCCGCATACGCAATGGGTAACCGTCTTGACCTCGGGCTCATTACGAACGAAGCCACGACCGGTCTTGCGGCTGACCTGCTCTGGAGCGATGTAGTGAAGGAAGGATGTCCGATTCATACAACCGACAGGGACTGGCTGAAACCGGCCGTCACCAATGTTGAATACATTTCATTCACCGACGGCAAGGGAATGCTCCAGTTCAAAGTCAATATCGACCCCGACACGGGCGAGCCTTACCGCGGCAACGCCGCCATCGCGCTTTACGAAAAAGACACCAAGAAGATACTCTGGAGCTGGCACGTATGGATGTGCGAAGACATACACGACATAGTTGTCAATGGTTATTGCGACGGAGGTTCATACGTATGTCAGTATCCGGACGGCTCGGAATACAACTACCACGCCGAGCCGTCAGATAACGGCAATATGATTATTATGGACCGCAACCTGGGAGCCATCTCGGCCAACAGGGCCGACGGATGGAAGACTTATGGCCTTTATTACCAGAACGGCCGCCGCGATCCGTTCATCGGAGGGCACTTCGATGGCAACAATACGGATAGATCGAATCTTACAACATTGTCTGGAGGTGAAGAGTATATTGTAGTAGGAAGCATTAAACAATACGAAACCACTCCTTTCGGCGAAGCGACCGCACCTACCTGGCACAATGCCGAACTCGCCCCCAACGGTTGGAACTATGTCAATGCCTTTATCGACGTTTCGACAGCATTGGCACATCCTCTCGATTTCTCCAGCGGTGTCAACGACAAAGTCATCAACAACGGCAGCGCACAGTGGACCTATTACAAATTCGATGACAACAAGAGCTGGCTCGACAACACAGTGAAGGGACTTGACGGTTCATATCCTACCACCGGAACCCACGGCACAACCGGTCTTTCGGATGGCGACCACGAGTCGTACTGGAACCGGACAAAGACCATTATGGACCCCTGCCCTGTAGGTTATTCGGTACTCGGATCCGGCGAGAGGCGCCTTGAAGTAAATTCCGATGCACAGGTTGCCTTGAGCAATATGAATCCTACCTTCTACCACTCCGACACCGACGGTTATGGTCTGGAAACCAGCTGGACATATGGCGGCACGACCTATACGTGCTGGTGGCCCGCAGCCGGTGTGAGGACCTTCTACGGCGAGTTGGCTGAAGTGGGCAACTGCGGTCTGTATTTCTACTACGACCACATTGAGGACGCCCACGGCGGACACGGTATGGCATTCTACCTTACAAAGGTAGCGACCAAGGGCAAAGACGATCCTGTTGCCGCCGGAACAATCTACACCTCAAAAGGTATCATCTCGAACCACGCCTGCTCGGTTCGCTGCGTGCGTGAGAAACAATTCAACGACCTGACGAAATATCCGCTCAGGTAACGGTTGACCTGCTATAACGCTCCGGGCCGGGTGAATCTCATCACCCGGCCCGGATTTTCTTCTAGCTTGCGCTGTTCTTGCCCTTGCCCCGGACTGAGGCTAGCACCTGCTCCCAGGAGATGGTACTGTTGCCCCGGGCTTCGGGCGAGAAGGCGGTGCCCTCGGGTTCGCCCGTGATGGAATCGTCCGGAGGGCCGATAAGTTCATCGACAAGGCCGAACGCCTTGCCGACAAGGTCCACGGCCTTGAGGGCCGATTTTCGCGCCGCTCCGTCCGGCATAGCCATTATGGCATCGTCGGTGGGCAGAGCGCCATCAATATCGATGATGCTCTCCTCGATGGCGCAGACGGTGTCCTCTATTTCGATTAGAGCCTCCTTTATCTGCTCGAGCGAGGAGATGCACTGCTCAAGTGCCCTTATCTGTTTTCTGTATTCCATCGACTAAGAGCGTATTCCCTGCTGCGAGCACCATATCTTCATAACCAGACGGTGCGGAAGAAGCTTGACGAGCACTATCTGCGCACGTGCTATGAAGCCGAACGTGCTTATGTCGCGTCCCTTGAGGAGGTCGCGCCACGCGCGTGCAACCACGTCGGCGGGCTCGTACATCGCATTGAAGTAGTTCACTATCTGCTCGCCGTCCTTCTTGCGCGCTACATCGAAGAACTCGGTCCTGGTCCAGTAAGGGCAGAGAGCCGTGACGGTGATACCCTTCGGACGGAGTTCCTTCCACAGGCCGCGGCTGAACGAGAGCACGAAAGCCTTGCTGGCCGCATATTCGCAGATGTACGGGACCGGCTGGAATCCCGCCACGGAAGCTATATTGAGAATGCGTCCGTCCGCCGCCATATGCGGCAGGCAGGTGTAGCACATATCCATCATCGCGCGGCAGTTGAGCGCGAGCATACGGTCGGCCGTCTCCACCGGGACATCGGCGACAGCGAGGAACTTGCCGAAGCCGGCGGCATTGACAAGCAGTGCCACCTCGGCCTGTTCGGAGCAGATACGCTCCTCGATACTATGCGCGAACGAGCTGTCTTCCAAATCCATAGGCACCGGGACGACCTTCGTTTTCCCTTTGAGCTCGTCGGCAAGGGCCTCAAGGCGGTCGGCGCGGCGGGCGATTACCCACAATTCATCAAACGATACGTAATCGGCTGCCGTTATGGCGAACTGGCGTCCCATTCCGCTGGAAGCGCCCGTAACAATTGCAATGCGTTTCATATAGTAATGTATGTGCTTAGCGAAGCCAAATTTAATTATTTTTCCGGAAAACTCCCCTCACGGCGCTCGCTTCGAGCGGAGTGTATCCACGAGTTTTAATCCTGAAGTAATCCAAGCCAGCCTTGTATGCATACTGATTTTATAAGGCATCCTGAGTTCAAGCACGAAACGCAATCGGAGAGAAGAATTTGAGCCGGGCGGCTTTGCCGATTTTCAGATTTCAAATTGCGGGTACAAAATTAGTCCATTCCGACTGTTATAAAAAAGGAATGGACATAATAGACGACAATATTCGTGATTTATTACTGAAAAGCCGCTTTATCGCTGCCAAGAACATACATGCTTAGGAGGCTTAGTGGCATATCTATGTCCGGATATGGGATGACGGACAAAAATATCACTTATCTCCGTAATGACCATATGATGACAATACAGCCACATTGACAACTTCTTCCTCGATTTCGTATATAAGCCGATGCTTCTGTGAAATTCGTCTGGACCATTGCCCTGAGCGATCTCCGCTCAAAGCTTCCGGTTTCCCAGTGCCGGTTTTCGGATGATCTTGAAGTTCGCCGAGCAACTTGCCAGCCTTCTTGAAGGCGGCAGGCTCCGATTTCTTCAGCGTTGAAAGATCTTCAAGCGCTTGCGGCGCAAAAGTAAGTGTGTACATCTAAATGCTCTCCA
>JAZLKT010000095.1:0-26954 GCA_045597785.1 Candidatus Cryptobacteroides sp. | reverse complement strand
AGATGTTGCAGCCCTTGCCCTTGCAGATATTGCAGCTAACGTCCACCTCGGCCGAAGGCTCGGTGAAGGGGAAGTACGACGGGCGCATACGAATCTGGCTGTCGGCACCGAACATCTCGCGCGCAAAAAGGAGAATGGCCTGCTTGAGGTCGGCGAAGGTCACGCCCTCGTCGATGTAGAGGCCTTCAACCTGGTGGAAGATACAGTGAGCACGGGCGCTGATGGCCTCGTTGCGGAACACTCGTCCGGGGCAGATAACCCTGATAGGCGGAGTCATCTTTTCCATCGTGCGCACCTGTACGCTCGAAGTGTGCGTGCGCAGAAGCAGCGGGTTGGGATGACCGGCCGACACGAAGAAGGTGTCCTGCATATCGCGAGCGGGGTGGTTGGGCGGGAAGTTCAGAGCCTCGAATACGTGATAGTCGTCTTCGAGTTCGGGGCCTTCCGCCACATCATAGCCGAATTTGCGGAATATATCCACAATCTCCTGGCGGACGATGCTCACCGGGTGCCTTGAACCGAGTTCCATACGGTCGCCGGGCATTGTGAGATCCTCGCTCTGCGCCACGCTTGCGGCGGCGATATCGAGGGTATTTGCCTTGAGTTCTTCAATCTTGGCTATGGCGGTCTGTTTGAGGTCGTTGAGGATGCGGCCGAATTCGCGTTTGCCGTCTTTGTCGAGGGTGCGGAACTCGTCGAACAGGGCGGTTATCTCGCCTTTCTTGCCTAAGAAACGCACTCGTGCGTCTTCAACATCCTTTGCAGTCTTGCATTTGAGGTCGCGGATGGCCGCAACCAGTTTTTCTATATCTTCCTGTTTCATACTATTTCTTTGCTGCGCGTTTGTCGCGGGCCTTCTTGTCGCGCGATGCTCCCGATTTGAGGTATTTTTCCCACTGCTCGTCGTTCAGAACCTTGCGGAACGCTTCATAGGTACGTTCGTTCCACTTGTCCTGGGTCTGGACGAACAGGTCGGAATTCGACACTTTCGCGCGGCTCATCTGCGAAAGTTCGCGACCCAGTTCGCCGTAGTTGTGGGTAAGAATAGAATCGACATAGAACACCTGCCAGTACTCCAGTTCGAGGGTCGTCTCGTAGCGGTCAACCTCTTCCTGAACCCAGTTGTAGAGTTTTTTCTCCTGTTCGTCGGGCGTCTGCGCCACCAGCGGGGCCGCCAGCAGCGAGGCTGCCAGAAGGCCGAGGCAATATTTAGTTATGCGTTTCATCGGGGAACGCAAATTTAATAAAGAAAACGCGAAATGAGAAAGGCGTTTTTCAGTTGCAGCGGTAGATTCTTGTCACAGTCAGCACTGTTTCATCTCTATTTTGTGCTGAAGGCGTAAATACAAGTGTGTGAATATGTTTCTCCGGCCTTTACAATTATGTCGGGGAAGTTGCTGTGGTGCACAGCGTCCGGCCATTTTTGTGTTTCAAGAGCCAGGGCACAGCGGTAAACCATAGGTTTGCCGAATTTGTCGAGTGTCTTGCCGTCGAAGAAATTGCCGCTGTAGAATTGCAGGCCCGGCTGGTCTGACCATACTTCCATAACGCGTCCGTAACGAGGCTCGTAGAGACGGGCGGCCAGCCGGAGGGAGCCGTTTTCACCGGCGTTGATACACCAGTTATGGTCATAGCCGTTACCGTTGCGGAGCTGTTCGTCTTCGGCCCCGATCCTTTCGCCTATCGCGTGAGGCTCGCGGAAATCAAGCGGTGTTCCTTCGACCGGAGCGATTTCTCCGCTTGGAATAAGAGCGGCGTCAATGGGAGTGGTATTGTCGGCATTTATTGTAAGGATATGGTCGAGTATGTTACCGTTGCCGCAACCGCGCAGATTGAAGAATCCGTGATGTGCGAGGTTGATGGGCGTATTCCGGTCGGATACGGCATTGAATTCGATTTTCATCGCGGCCTCGTCGGTCAGGGTGTATGTGATTGAAAAGTAGGTGTTTCCGGGGAATCCGTCCATCCCGTCGGGGTGAAGTACACTCAGTTTGAGGCTGTTCTCCGTCTGTTCCACAACGTCCCATACAAGCATATCCAGTCCGAGCAGACCGCCGTGCAGAGTGTTTTCTCCGTTGTTGGCAGGAAGGGTATAGGTTTTTCCGTCAAGGTCGAAACTTGCCCCCGCAATGCGGTTGGCAACCGGGCCTGGATTCGAGCCGAGAAAACGCTCTCCCGGATTGTTTATGAAGTTTTCGATATTGCCGTATCCGACAATCACGTCGGCCTGCCGTCCGTTGCGATCCGGAGTCCACAGACTGATGAGTCGCGCGCCGAAGTTGGTTATCTGGGCGGTCAGACCGCCGCCGGAGATTGTGTATAGACCGAGTTGTTTTCCCTCATACACGGTTTCGAATTCGGATTCGGGAATGAGGGTTACTGCATTGTTGCAAGCAACGGCAGCAAGACCGAGAATAAAGAAGAGTATTTTTTTCATGTTTCAAAGTTATTCAATCCGCCACATTTTGTCCGCCAGATAGAAGTACAGGGTTCCGTAGGAGTATTTTCCTGTCAGGGCACCGCGATCGAAGGTTATCCAGAGATAACGCTCATAGTTTCCATAGCGCAATGGCACTATTGTGGGCCAGCCCCTGAAACCGCCGTTCGCATACATCTGCCTGAATGTGCCGGCATACTCGAGCGAAGGGTAATCATATATGAAAAACGTCGTATCGGGCCCGCCGCTCAAAACATACCTTTTGCCACCGACGCTGACAATGCGTATGCCGGTATTGTTGTCCTCCTTGCTGGTTGCAAGAAGTGTGTACGGGCCGTTCCAGCGGTCGCTTTCACACAGATGGGTGACGTATGAAAGGTGCTTGCTATCCTTGTCTTCGCCTCGAAGGGCGCAATATGCAAGACGCCATTTTCCGGCCTCGGCATCGAAGAAGAAGTCGGGGTCTTCGGTGTTGAAAGTCTTTCCCCCACGGGTAAAGTTGTGCGGGAAGTCGAGTTCAGTGCATTCCAGATAATGGATTCCGTGCAGAAGGTCTGCCGACGTTTCGCACCAGGCGAGGGTGTGGGTTCCTCCGTGGGTGGTGGTGATTACCAGGAATTTTCCCGAGTCGTCATCGTACACGACCTTGGTGGCGTGGTATCCGTGAATCTTCGCGTCGCCATCTCCGAACAGCAGAGCCCCTTCGAGTCTGAGGTCATACGAATCGATATCCAGCGAATAAACCCCCTGATACGAATCGGGAATCTTTTCGAATCCCCTGGTCGTGAATGCTACCCACAGGCGCCCGTCCTTGACAAGGGGCGAGCCGTCCTTGTGCTGAAAGACCTGCGGGTCGGCCTGGCCGGTTCCGCAGGTAAGAAGGGACTGGGCCCGCGTGAGTGTCACCGAGCCCTTTTTTTGGATGTCGGCACAGACTCCCCAGGACCACTTGACCGGAGAGTCGGCCGCGCGCATATCACACGGAACACTCATCAGCAGTTCCGCGTCGGAAGTTTCTCTTAGTAAGAATACGTGGAAGCGGGCTCCGGTATATTGAACCCGGAGCGACACGTCTTTAAGTTTGCCTACATCTTTCCGGGCCATTTCCTTGTCGCAGACCGAGGCGGAAACGGAGCCGTTGCCGTACTTGACCGAGATAGTCTTTTCTCCGGAGTTTTCCGTGAAAGAGATGCCCACGGCTTCTGTCTTACCGACGCCCGAGAAAGAGGCTTCGTAACAGAGGCACGGATGGAACGCCCCGACTCTGACCAGAGTCGCGCCTGCGCCATCGAAAACAAGCGTATTTCCCTTCTGGAGGAGAGTTGACGGTGCTTCTCCCGAAACGATCAGATTCGCTGCGTTTTCAAGGAAAAGGTCCGTTCCATCCATATTGATGGAACTCATCACCTTCGAACTCGTATAAAAATACCGGTTGAAACTCTGGCGAACAAAAGTAATGTCTTCAAGCCGCAGGCTCTCTTCGGGCGTCTGCGCGAAGAGAGCCAGGTTCACGGCTATCAGAAAGGCTGTAGCAAAAAGTCTTTTCATTACAGATTCTCGGTATCGACCATACAACGTACGGCCATTGCCTGAGCGGAGTTCTGATATTCAGCAGATTTCTCTTTATACCAATATATACTGCCTCCCTTGCCTTGTGAGCAGCGATTGTTCCAGTAACCTATAGCGGTCTCAGTGAGTTCACCGTTATTGGTACTCATTGTCCTTGTGGTCTTTGACCAGGCGCCGCCAGAAAGTTTCTGTCCCCAGAGGATGCCGGCATATGCCCAGCAGTCAATACCTCCACCGGGAAGAGTTACAGCCATATTGTTAACGGCCATATTCGCTTTTGCCTCATCCTTGGTATTGTTGGCGGTCACATAGTCATAAACGGTCTTGTTGATAACCTTGTAGCCCTTGGGGCAGGGATCGAAAATGGTCTTATGTCCGTCTGTTCCCCACAGATTGTAGTTGACATTGTCGTAGGTCCAGCTGACCTTGCCGTCAGTTTGAGCAGTCGCGCAGAAAACGGTTGGATTCTTTGTAGCGTAAGAAACGTCGATTGCCGAGGTGATGTCCTCACAGGTATATCCGTCCTTCATCTCAAAGGGGAACGGGTCCTTCCTTCCCCACTGGAAGTAGGCACAGTTCGTATCCCAGGCCGCGCGGGAGGCCTTGGGAAGCAGGACGTCTTTATTTTCTACCATCCAGTTATTGCTGAATGTCGAGCCGAGAGGACGGTCCATAAGTTTGAATGTGCCGTAATCGACATCCGTCACGGGGTCTCCGTCAAAGACACCCTGAACCATATAGCTCCAGAGTATGTTGTTCGATGCGTCGCAGATGGCAACTGAACCCCAAGTGTCCTTGGAAGAATAGTTGGTGCCGTTGTCGCAGTTGACAGTGATCTTGCCGTCCGTAACGGCAGATGAAGCGACAGAATAAGTTGTTCTGCTCATTCCGGAACCGGCATCAAGGATTTTGCAGCTGACAGGTTCGGCAACTTTGGTGAATTCGCCGCTCGCCCTCACGTCAATTTCAACACTTGTTACCTCGGAAGAGTTGCTTCTGACGCGTTTTACGAATACGGTGTTCTGTGTTCCGTATGCATAGCCAGCACCGGTAACACCGCTGAGGAGTTCCCTTGTTTCCACGGGGTTGAACCAGGAGACGTTGCAGCTTTCGACCGTAAGGCCGGTAAGGGGAATCGCGTTGACCTGCCCGGCGACGAGTTCTACGTTTTCGAATTTCACGGGGATGGTAATCTTTTCAACCGACTTGTTGGAGAGGGCCTTCTGCATATATGCAACAACAAAAACCTCGTCAAGTTCAGCGGGAATGGCCATGAACCAGAGTTCCTGGGCCTCGCCGCTGATTGTGGTGGTGCTTGAGGTGGTAACCTCTATAAGGTCTTTGGCGCCTGATGCTGCAACGGCCTCGCCGTAGTTCGTCGAAGAATACGAACCGGCAATTGCGGCGTTCTTTGAGTACAGCTGAAGTTTGTTGAAGGTGTATCCGTCAAAGGCGGTTGACGAAAGGCTGACCTTCACAACCGCGGGAACGTGCGAGAGCGAGAATTCGATGGGCTCTTCAGTTGCGGTAAGTTCGTCAGAGAAGGCAAATGTCTTGTCGGCTATACTCCGGTCTCCGACTGTCACTACGGGAGTGGCGCTGACCGGGAGCGATTCTCCACTTGCTCCGGAAGGATATACAAGGCGGAGCTTGGTCCCGGACAATACGGTTTCGCTGAAAGCAAAGTTTCCGGATTTTTTACCGATGCTCTCGTCCTGAAGGGTGGCGACACCGAGTTTCTCTCCGGAAGTGGCATCGTAAACGTCGAGAGCATCACCCTCTTCCCAGATTCCGGGATAAGCGGTGCCTTCCTTTTCGCCGATGGCGATTTTGGTGTTCAGAGCGGAGCCTATGAACGAAATATTGATTTCCGTAGGCTCAACGGGTTCTTCGGGCCCGATGGGTTCGTTAGGTGTAACCGGGACAACGATATTGTTGTCGGTACAGGCAACTGCGGCGAGAATGGCCGCAAGACTGAATAATATTCTTGTTCTCATTGCAATAAGGAATTTTCGATGTTCAACTTAATCTTAGAGGATCACCCATTCGTTTTCTTCGAATGTTCCGGCATTGCTCTCAACGAAACTGGTACATATTACCGAGTTCTCGTCCAAAGCGACGGTGATGCTCACGCACACTGGTTTTTTGTAGTTCTGTTTTTCCATATTTATTATTTTATGTGATTATTCTTTCATACATCTTACGGCAAAGCCAAGTTTTGCATTTTGTGAAGCCGTAGGCCCGGGAACCCACGCGCCCTTTCCGTTGAAGAAGCCATAGATACAGTATCCGTTGCCGGAAGATATCTGGTTTGCCCAATAGAGAGGGCCGGAATCCTGTGCCTTTGTCTTAGTCGTGAACGCCCCCGAAGGTTGCCCCCAGAGACATCCCACGTAAGGCCAGTAATCGATGCTCCCGGAGGAAAGAGTCACGGTCATATTCTTCACGGCCAGATTGATGGCAGATCCCGAAGGGCTTCCACCATCGTCAAACACGACATTATCAACAACTGCGTTAATGGCATCCTTGGTCGGAACCTTGTATCCTTCGGGACAGGGGTCATAAATTGTCTTGGTTCCATCGAATCCCCACAGCCGGTAGTCGGGATTGCTTGCGCTCCAGCTCTTGTTCGAATCGTGGACATAATAGGTTGTCGGGTGGCTGATACCGGTAGCAACAGAAGTTTCAGACGTGCTGAGAGCCCCGCCATAAGCCGCGGTGGGCTCCCACATAAACGGATCTTTCCTTCCCCACTGGAAATAGGCGGCGTATTCGTCGTGTGCCTTGTAACTGTCGGAATCGTTCCTGTTCGCGCGCAGCCAGGCCGAACTGTACGATGCGCCGAGCGCGCGGTCCATCATCTTGAACGAGCCGTAATCCACATCCTGCACAGGGTCATTGTCATAGTTGCCAATAATCATATAACTCCACAGCAGGTTGTAATTCTTGTCATAGATGGCAACCGTGCCCCAGGTTCCGGTCGCTTCGTAAGTGTCCGAACTCAACGCATCGACGCTGATTGTATAATTGGCGGCAACCATGTTCGTCGGCCTTGAAGTGTATGCCGTGCTGCCGTTAATCTGTAGGAAGGGCCTTCCGTCAATGTTTGAGGACGTCAGAAGTCCGTAATATACCGGCTCTTTGCACTTGTAATAGTCTCCGCGTGCGTGAACATCGATAACAACAGTTGTCTTAAAGTCTTTTTGCAGTTTCTTTGCCGCAAAATACGTATTCGAAGGGCCATAGGCCCAACCGCCAAGAAGTTCACGATGGTCGTCCGCGTCTTCAAGGAACCACGACGCGTCAATCACGTTTGTCAGATTGTCGATTGTTATGAAGTTGACGTTGTCCGCAAGGAGTTTTCCTCCCCCGACAACAGTGGTGATGGTTTCTCCGGACAAGAGATACGACCTGATTATGACATCCTTCCCGGTCAGGTTGCAGGGCAGTGCTGTTAGCCAGCAGACAATTTCGGAAGAAAGGTCTGCGGGTTCGGAGAATGTAACCATTACGCTATCGACGCCGGAGGCCACCGTGCCCCCCTGGTTGAAATCGGGGAGGAACGAACCGGACAGTTTGGCCCCGGGACAGCAGATTGAAACCGAAGAGAGCGTTTTGTCTGAAAGGTCTTTCGTGCTGATTGCAAGTTTTATGGTTGCAAGCGAGTGGAACAATTCGAAGGCAACCGGAGCCGACGAAGAAGTCATAATGGCTTCGGAATAGGCGTATGTCGAAGCGGCAAAGCCCTGCTCACCGGCAGTGGCGCGTGTCTGCCGCGTTGCTACGGTCAGGCTCTCGCCGTAAGGGGTGCCGGCCGGATAGACAAGACGCACGGAAACGCCGTCGGCATTTTCGGGCGTCGTCCTGAAAGTGAACTTGCCCGCAGGTTTTCCGACATATTCAGCGTCGATTTCCGCCGTACCCAGAAGCGCACCGTCGGAAACGCGGTAAACATCGATGGCGTCGCCCGCCTCCCAGAGGCAGGGATAGCCAGTACCGTTCTTCTCTCCAATAGTTATTTTGGTAGGGCCCTTGCAGAAGAAAACGACATCGGATGAAGCATCCTTCACTGCCGGGAGAGTCTCTTCAGTGCAGGAAAGGGCGGCAAGTAATAAAGTCGCCAGTATCGAATAACTCTTTTTCATTGCTTCTACCATTTGTTTTCGTCAAGATACCCGGCTTGATCATATTCATCGCTTTCGTTTTCAACGAATACGGAACTTAGCGTTACAGTGAATTCGGCCGTGTCCGAACTGCCAAGCGCGGACGTGAAACCAACCATTGTAACTCCGGGGTTGGGTGCGTCGTATTTGTTCTCCACTTCGGACTTGGCCTCCCAGGTGCACATAGTGAATTTATGCCTGTTGGCTTCTCGAACCATAAGGTACATCGTCTTTCCTTCCTGTTCGAGTTTTATACAACTCTTCGATACGATTGTAGCCGTTGCCGGAGTGGCCATCGCCCATCGGATCGAGGGGGCCTTCGTAGGAAGGCTCGTCATCTTGTCCGTTATCACCAGGTCCATATCGCCATCGCGCTCGACAAGTCTGGCGGTGCGCTCGATATAATCCACATCGTAATCGTTCCCGTAGCGGTTCGGAGCATACAGGGTAAAGCGTCCACCAAGAACACCGGGGTTCTCATCGAACCACTTTCCGTCGAGGAAGGCTCCGGCCTTTACGTGGAAGATGTTGTTGTTGATGGTAATGACGTTGTGGCTGAAATTGTTCAGGCGATAGACTGTCCACCTTTGCGAAAGCTGGTTGTCTCTGTCCCAGATCTCAAGACCGGCCTCTTCGAGTTCGGTGTAATCCTGGAGGCCCATATCCATCGCCCAGCGAAGGCCGTAGGCATCATAGACGAAAGTTCCACCATCCATATGGTTGTGGTTGGCGCAGGCGCGGCCGCCCTTGATTCCCAGATATTTGTCGGTTTCGGAATAAGTCCAGTCGGTGTGTATCAGCACTACCGGAGTCGAGTCGACATCGTTGACTCCGCCATAGTACATCTGCTGCGAAGGAACTGAGGATTCCGCGACACATTGGTCAGGATTAATAAGAGCGAGGTACTGAGGAAGCATGCGGTATTCGCTGAATCCTTCGGCATAGGTGCCGTTTTCCAGCATCCTCTTCTCGTTGATAAGAAGATTGGCATCGTCCAGCCTGTCGGCAAACCACCACATAGGGAGTTTGGGCTGGTCTATTTCCTTGCAGTCGGCAAAGTTGAAGCTCTTGCCCGTGGTGCCGGACATAAACAGAACCCAGGTGGGACTCTTCTCGAAGCCGGGATTTGACTCGTAAAGACCCGCGTCGTTGCCGAAGATCTTTTCCAGGGCGGCAATCAGAAGAACCTGATAGGTTGTGCCGTAGCCCCAATATGAATATCCTTCGGGCCAGTTGCCGTCGGCGCTGTAAAGCTGCATTCCTTCGGCCTTGTTGCTCTCAAGACAGGTCTCTATGACGTGAACCGCATTCGACTTGTCCTTGTCGTATGTCGTAAGGGCGGCGGCAACCAGACCTCCGCAGCACACCTGGTTCCAGTTGGTGTGCTGTGTAAGGAAGTGGGTGTTGAGTTTGGAGTCGTCAATATACCTGAGGGCGTAGTCCTGAAGTTTGGCAAAGGCCAGATTCTTGGTTTCGTTCGACAGGTCATCGTAGAGCCAGTCGAGACCGATTGCTACAGCAAAAGCCATCTCTCCCGTGTCGAGGAAATTGATATTGTTCCAATCGTCGAAGGCGCAGACGTTCTGTATATATTTTTCCGCCTTGAGCAGATAAACGTATTTTCCGGTCATCCTGTACCCGTATGCCAGGAAGCCGATTCTTGTCAGCGCGTTGCGGGACACCCCGAGAATGGAACCCGCCGACAGGGTATATTCAAGGTCGCCGTAATTAAGAATCCTGTCGCACTCCTTCAGTATGATGTTGTGAATCTGTTCCATTATCGGGTTCGTCTTTACCAGTTCGCCCATTTTAACGAAGTCGTCGGCGGTATAGTAAAGGCGGGGATGGACGCATCCGTCGAGTTTCGTGTAATCAAACGAGCCGGAAGGCGCCGGGCTGACGTCGTCGGGAGTTGCCGCCACCTCCTTTTCTTCCGGCCAGACAGCCTTTTCGACATCGGGAATATCCACCCTGCAAGAGCAGAACATAATCCCGAACAACACGGGAAGTAAAATCATATTGTTAAAAACCTTTTTCATAATGTCAATAAAGCCAACCGTCGGTCATTTTCAAATTGGAGTTCATCTGAACTTCCTTGAGCGGCACGGGCCACTTCGTCATAAAATCCTTATAATACCATTTTTGGACAGTAATCTGTCCCCAGCAGGCCTTGAGGCCGCTTGTGGACGCGCCCTGGAACTTCGACTGCTTGTATGTTCCCCAGCGTATCTCGTCGAAATAGTTCTGTGATTCGAGACAAAGTTCCACGCGTCGCTCGTAGCGTATAGCTTCGGTCATGTCGTCTTTTCCGTTTATCGAAAGAAAGCCTGTGCCTCCGGAAACATAGTGGGGCATCCCGGCGCGGTCCCGGATGACGTTAACCATTTCCATCGCTTCTCCGGTGTGTCCGGTTTCGTTGAGCGCCTCCGCCCATTGCAAATATACGTCAGTATATCGGATTAAGGGATAATCGCATTCGCAATAACGGCGTTCGACCAGGCGACCCTTTTCCGTTTCGTTCCACTTCTTGTAGATGTAGTAGGCGAATTTGCGTTTGTCGTGCCACATATCGCCACCGTCGTCCCCGCGCTCTATATATGGCCAGCGGAGTACTTTGCCCAACTGAGGATTCGCGTTGTTGTAGTAAGGAGAATAGCAGTTACAGGACGAATAAGGCGTGAAAACGGTCTGCTGAAGCCTGGGGTCGCGCGACTCGTAGGCGGCCTTGATGCGTGCTTCGTTGCCGTTTTCAAGATAATATTTTGTCATTGTTACAGAGCCGACCCGTCCTGCAGCGGCGGAATAATACTCCGGGTATTGAGATTTCAGATTGTCCCTAAGGAAGAAGACTTCCCTCTGTGTGTCGGAGAGTTTGTCCCAGTCGGGCAGATATTTGCTCCAGTAGAACTTCGAACCGTCCGCATTCTGGTAGTAGTCGACGAAATCGGCCGAAGGCATCAGTTCTGTCCAGCAGTCGTAGTGGTCGCGGGCCCCGAGCATCATCTGTATGTTGTCGGTGTATCCGCTGACCGCCTCGTACTGGATGGGCAGTATCATCTCCTTCGATTTTTCGTTCTCGGTTTTGAAAAAATCGATATAACGTCCTTCCCAGAGACCGTATCCGCAACCCTCGACCTTCGAGAAGTCCTCTGCCGCGGCCGCGAAGTCCCTCATCCACATATAAATCATTCCGCGCATAGCGTAGGCCGCGCCCTTTGACGGACGGCCATAGTTGGATGTCAATGTGTTGGTGGGGAAGTATTCGTTTTCGATGCAGGCTGTCAAGTCGTTCAGGCAGGCTTGCCAGATTTCCTCTGCGGTTGAGGCGCCTTTTGTGGCCTCGCTGCTATTTATGGGCTCCAGATACAGGGGCACTCCGCCGAACAGCATATTCAGGCGCCGGTAGAAGAAAGCCCTCATAAACTTGGCCTCGCACAGCAGACGGTTATATTTCTCGACTGAGAGCGGAGCCTTGCTCAGGTTGGCAATGGCGTCGTTGCTGCGATGCACTCCCTCATAGCAAAGCTTCCATTCCCTTGAAATCCAAGCGTCGCCGGCGCTGGGAGAGGCCTGTGACAGAATGTTGCAGGTGTTGTAGCAGACAGAACAGAATCCCAGGCCCTCGATTCCCTCCTTGTCCATTCCGGTTACGTCACTTGTGTTTGTAACGCTGACGTCATTGTTGCGGAGAACGGCGTAGATGCCATTGACTCCCTCGTCGGCAAGGCTTTCGGTCGACCACATATTGCCGGTAGCAATTTTGTTATACGGCGCCGTGTCGAGGAAGCCGGAACAGGCCGTTGCAGTCAGGAACAGTATCGATATGTAAATCAATTGCTTCATATTCCTCAGCGATTAGAAAGTTATTTGTGCCCCGATGGCGTATTGCCTGATGAGGGGATATGTAACGGCGGTTCCGATTTCGGGGTCAAGTCCCGGGAACTGCGTGAGAGTTAGGAGATTCTCACCCGAAAGATATACCCTGGCCTTGCTGATGAGCAGTTTGCCGGTGATGTTTTTGGGGAGCGTGTATCCTATCTGGAGATTCTTCAGTTTCAGGTAGTCGCCTTTGTACATCCAGAAGGTACTGGAGGCGCTGTTGTTTCGCTGTGTCTGGTCCGTAAGCCTCGGGTAGGTTGCGTTGATGTTTGTGCGGGGGTCGGCAGGGTTCTCCGGGTCGTAGAAATAATGGTCGTCGGCAATCCTCTGCATAACAGCGTATCCGTTCTTGGTCTGGGTTCCGTTGTATTGCGCGTGATTCCAGTACAGGGTGAAATCAGCGGCGCCGGACCAGAGCATATAGAGATCGAAACCTTTCCAGGCGACGCTTGCATTGAATCCGAAGTTGTATTTCGGCAGTTTGGACTTTCCTGTCAGGTTGAGGTCGTTCGTGTCTCCGAAATTCCTGTCTCCGTTGGCGTCTTCATAGATGAGGTCGCCGTACCACAGCTGGTCTTTTGAAACAGTGCTGCCGCCGGAGAATTTGTATCCGCTGGCAATCATCGCCCGGACCCATTCCATATCCGACTCTGTGCGTATCATTCCGTCCACGGGGCCCTCATTGATGCCGGGGCGTCCGCCGGAATACGATCCGTTGCCGTGGTAAAGATTCCTTACATACAGTTCGCCCAGCATCCTGCCTTCGAGAATGAGACCTCCGAAACCGCTCTGCGCCACATCTCCGTAGTTGCTGTAGAAAGTGTCCGGATAACCGTCTTCGTCGTAAACCCAGTAACGCGCCAGAGTTCCGAGGTACTTGTCAACACGGTTGGTGTTGAACGAGACGTTGCCGCCAACCTTGTAGTAAACATCCCCAACGGTATCCTGCCAGGAGAGCGAGAGTTCCACACCGCGGTTGCTCACTTCCGCCACGTTCTCCGTCGCCCCGGTGACATTGCCCATCGTGATAGGGATGCTGGGAGTGAATAGAATGCCTGTGGTGAGTTTCTTGTAAATGTCGAGTTCGCCTGAAAGTCTGTTTTCGAAGAATCCGAAGTCCGCGCCTATGTTGGCGGTGGTCGTGGATTCCCACTCAAGGGCGGTGTTCCCGAGCTTGGTTATTGCCAGACCGGTCGAGGTTTTGTCGTCGATGACGGTTTTGAAGGTGGTGTACGTTGCCTGCCAGTCATAGTTCCCGGAAGCATTGTTTCCAAGTTTGCCCCAGGAGGCCCTCAGTTTCAGGTTCGAAACGACACCTGCCAGCGAAGACATGAAGTCTTCTTTTGTAAGAACCCATCCGGCTGAGAAGGACGGGAAGAATCCCCACCGGCTTTCGGGTGAAAAGCGGGAAGAACCGTCCACGCGCAGGTTCGCTTCGAAGAGATACTTGTTTTTCCAGGCATAGTTGGCGCGCCCGAACCACGACATAAGCGACCAGTCCGTGTCGGTGCTGGTGGCCGAAGTCACTTCTTTTGCCGTGCTGAGTGTATGGAGACTCCAGTCTGTCATGCCTTTCTTGTAGATATTGAAATCGCCGTCATAATAGTACGACGTCGTAAATCCGGCAAGAAGGCTCAGGTCGTGTTCTTCGCCGAAGGTGTTGTTGTACCTTGCAAGTATTTCGGAGTTCCTGCGGATTCGGGTGAAGGACTTGTTGTAGATGGAGGCAACATCCAACGAACTCTCGTTTACGCGGACGTTCCGCACATAATCCCAGGTTCCGTTGGGCTGCCCCCAGGTGGCATATTGCCCGAAATCGGGAGAATAGTTGTAAGTTGCCTCAACCGACAGGCCTTTGACAGGCCGGATGATTGTATATGCCGAGAAATTGCCACGGAACATTTCATCCTTGCCCCAGCGTCCCATCTGGTAGAAAACGCTCGCGCAGTTCTGGTTTTCCTCTGTCGAAGCGGGAAGCCCCCATTTGTCATTTTCTCCAGGATAGATACCGGGAGGGGTAAGAGCAAGATTTTCGAAGCCTCTTGCGATGTCCGTGAGGCCGGTGTTCTGCCACACTCCGAGCAGCCTTACGCCTACCGACAGCCAGTCGAACGCCTTGTATTCGGCGTTGGAACGGAAGGTGAGCCTCTGCTGTCCGGAATCCATCCCGCGCTGGTTCATTATGCCCTGGTTGTCGACATAGCCGAGTGAGACGAAGTAATTTGTCCTGTCGGACGAGCCCTGAACGGAAAGATTGTGCTTCTGCGAGAAGCCCTTGCCTATCACTTCGTTAAACCAGTCCGTGTTCGGGTATGCTATGCTGTTCTTGACGCCATATTCGTTGAGTTCGTCGGGGTGGGCCTGTGCATATTTCCACAGATCGATTGTGCTTTGGCTGAAGACCGGTGGGCTGTCAAGGTTTTCGGCACCTTCGTTCAGCAGCTCCATATGGCGGGCGTAATCGCTGACGAACGCCATTTTGTTCTGGGCGGAATCGAGCGATCCGATGAAGGAGTAATTGACTTTGGTCTGTCCCTTTCCTTTCTTTGTCGTTACCAGGATGACTCCGTTTGCCGCGCGTGAACCGTAAATGGAGGCGGACGCCGCGTCTTTCAATACAGTAATGCTTGAAATGTCGTCCGTATTGACGTTGTTCATGTCCCATTCTATTCCATCGACAAGAACAAGAGGGCTTGCCGAGTTGAGCGTGCCGGTACCGCGGACAAGGATAGTGGCCCCGTTCGATCCCGGCTGGCCGGAGGTCTGTTGGACCTGGACGCCCGCCGACAGGCCCGCCAGCGCCGAAGATGCGTTCTGCACCGGCCGGGAGGTCATTTCCTGCTCAAAATCGACAGTGGAAAGCGCTCCGGTAAGATTCGATTTCTTCTGTACGCCGTAGCCCACGACCACAACCTCGTCAAGAAGCATCATATCCTCCGGAAGAATGACATCCACGCGTTGGCTTTCGATAGCTTCGATGTCGCGGCTTTTGAATCCTATCAGGGAGAAATTGATGACCGACCCCTTTTCCACGGTAATCGAATAACTTCCGTCGATATCGGAGATGACGCCGGTGTTCGCCCCGGCCGCCACAACTACAACGCCGATCAGGGGTTCGCCTTTTGTGTCCGAGATGGTTCCCGACACGGTCACCTTGCCGTCCGCCGATGGCGCGGCCGTGCCCTCCTGACGACGGCTGAGGATGATTTTGCGGTCCTTTATCACATAAGAGATGTCCGTTCCGTCGAAAAGGGTGGAGAGAACCTTGTCCAGCCCGGCGTCCATGACGTCAATATGTGTTGCGGAGAGAACATCTACGGCAGCCTTGTCATATATGAAACGGTAGTCCGTCTGCCGTTCGATACTTATTATGACGGACTCGATGGTTTCTCCTGCCGATTTGACCGTAATGTTCTGCGCAAAAGCAGTGACGTAGCAGCAGAATGCGAAGATGACTATGGAAATGAATCTTAATGGTTTCACGTTTCAGGTATTAATGTCTATATAAGACGTTTATCTTCGGGAGTTCCACATATTCCAAGTTTCTTTTTTCGTTCCTATCTTTGCGGCGATGGACGGCGGCAACAACAGAACGACGGACCTGCATCTCTTCGAGGCGGTCAGAAGCGGAAGTACGAAAGCTTTCGCGCTGCTTTTCAATAAATATTACAGCGACCTGGTTCTCTATTGCGGAACGTTTATCCAGGACCAGACGGTCTGTGAAGACATCGTTCAAAACATATTCCTAAAGCTCTGGAAATCCCGGCGCGACCTGGAAATCACATCCTCTCTTCAGGCATACCTTGTCCGGGTGGCGCGCAATATGTGCCTGGACGAATTGCGCCACCGTAAGGTAGCTGCGGAATATATTCAATTAGGATCGACCCGCACGGGCTCGGGAGGCGAGGATCAAACCGAGGACTATATTCTTTTCTCCGAGTTGTCTTCGCGTGTGTCAGCGGCGGTAGAGATGCTTCCTGCAAAAGAAAAAGAGGCTTTCGAGATGAGCAGAATCGGAGATTTGAAGTACCGGCAGATTGCCGAAATACTCGGAGTTTCGCAGCGGACGGTAGAAGTCAGAATCAGTAATGCATTGAAAACAATAAAAAAATCAATCATTGACAATGAGGTCAAAGCGGATTGATACGTCAATATAAAAATGAAGCTAACATCACAGAATATATGGGATGCCTCGCATCCAGCCTTTTTCCCAGAAAGTATAGATGTTCCGGAAGCTTTCCGAAAAGTCATGGAGGAAATCGGACAAGAAAACAAAACCGAGCGTAGGCATGGGGGAAAAGCATTCCGCGTTTGGGCACATACGTGCTCCATTATTGCTGTTCCCGCGCTTGCGCTGGCCGTATTCTTTGGAATTGCAGCAGCAGAGCGTGGCGTTTCAGATGAGCAGACAATCGGCTCCCAGACAACAACGACCCCTTATGGGACGCGGACAGAGATGACGCTGCCTGACGGAAGCCACGTCTGGCTCAATTCGGGCAGTTCGCTCACATATCCCCTTGCGTTCAACGAAGGAACAAGGACGGTCAACCTGAGCGGAGAAGCATTCTTCGAGGTTGAATCAGACAGCGAACATCCTTTCATAGTGAAGACGAAATCTGTCGATGTCCTGGCTACGGGAACCGCCTTCAATGTCAAGTCCTACGAAGCCGATAGCATTACGTCGGTAATGCTTGAACGGGGAAAAGTGAACGTAAGTTCGAGTGCAAATGCCGAAGGAATCACCCTGTCCCCGGGAAATCTGCTGTCGCTGAACGAGGCGACCGGCAACACGTCCGTCAAGGAAGTCGATCCCTATCCTTACATTTCGTGGAGGGACGGAGTCCTCATTTTCATCGACACTCCGATGACCGAAGTATTCAAGAGGCTCGGCCAGATATACAATGTCGATTTTGTAATCGGCGACCCGTCGCTCGCGTCGCATCTGTATCGGGCGACTTTCGACGGAGATTCGCTGAGCGACATTCTCGATATCATGTTCCTGAGCTCATCGATATCCTACCGCAAATCTGTGTCCCCATCCGGAAGGAAGACAATCGAGGTGTACGTGGATAAACAGAGGTCTTAACGTGAAAGAATTTTCCTGAGTTCCCTCATCTTCATCGGGTACGACCAGGTGCCGTAATATTCTTCCGGTGCCTGAAGGTATCCGGCGTTCAGTTTATTGAACCGCTTCTGTAATTTGGATTGTTCCTTGATCAGAGAGTCGAGTTCCTTGACATATTGCGCCGCCATATCCATACAGAATCCGTCCGATTCATATACGACATCCAGCGCCTTGAACTTCAAATAGTTTACACGTATGTCCGCCATAAGGACAAAGTGAGAAAATTCCTTTTTGTTCGCTTTAGGCTTGAGGGTCGCAAACGTCTCCTGTGCGGCAAGGGCGTTGGCGAGTTCCGTTTCAATCAGATCTTTTTTGATGTCGGGGCCGTTGACCGGTTTCTGGGGTGTGCTGAAGAAATCCCACATCTGCTGGCATTCGTCTGCGTTGAAGCCGAAGCGGGATGCAGAGTATTCCTTCACGAACCGCTCGGGTTCAAAAGGCTCCCGGTGGCAGCATGCCTGTGCAAACGCTTCCTGAAGAATACGGAATCCGGACAAAGGATAGACCTCGCGCTCGGGGATGAGCCTGATGACTTCGTAAGCCTTTTCGAAAGCATACCCGTAAGAACCCGACGTGGACCAGGAAGTGTTGATCATTCCGGTATAGCCCTTTTCCCTCGCGAAGGCAAAATAATCGACCAGATTCCCGAAATGCTTGTCCCACTGGACGAGGAAATAGTTGTCCGGGTCGCAGCGCAGAGCCGAACCGCCCCAGATTTCAAGCCCGCTCTCGCGTATTCTGTCTATGTCGCCGAAGTGTTTCACGTCCCAGCCGTAATTCCAGTCCATAACGACCAAATCCTTCGGCAGGCTCTCCACGGCTTCGGGATATTTGAGCAGGATGTCTCCCCAGATGACGGGAACCTTTCCCAGCGAGCGAACGATCTCGCACATACTTGTCACATAATTGCAGAACAGTTCCGAGCGGCTGTGTGTACGAAGATAGTTGCGGCACTCACGGCATTCTCCCAGCTGGCGTGTTTCGTCCGCCCCGATGTGGAAGTACTTGGAGGGGTGCATTTCCGCGACCTCCTTGAAGATGGAGGTGAACACGTCGTTCGTAAGGTCGAACTTCAGGGGGCATACCTGTGAAAAATTCTTCCAACCCTCGCGGATGGAGGCATAGCGTTCGTGGCGGAGGATGTACTCGCTGTGGCCGAAGCAGTTCTGCAGCGGAATGATGTCCACTCCCAGCGATGCGGCATAGGAGATGAAGTCACGCACTTCCTCTTTGCTGAAAGCGTGCGGGCCGCAGAGAGTTGCATTCTCCTCGAACGGGAAATTCGCTTCCCACTCCATTATGATGGTATTGAGCCCTTCTTCCGAGGCCTGGCGGGTCAGGTCTTTCAGGGCGTCTATCGTCATAACCTGGGACCTAAGGTCTATATGCATTCCGCGGATTGCAAAATCATCGGTATTCTGTGCTGCAGAAAGGAAAGACAGGGAAAGAGTGGCCAGAATCGTTGCGGCCGAGCGCTTGAAGAGTGAAATCATTTTACGGGTCATTAATCTTAATAAAGACGAGTGAACTCACTGATTCCACAAAATGAAGAGAGGATAGTCTTTGTTTAAAGAATATTTGTTCAAATTTTTAACCCAACAAATTAAATTCTACTAATAACTTAGGTTAATAATTTGTTTCACTTATTTCTTCTTTGTACATTTGCGGCATGAAGGTAGGAAAGAATATCGAAAATGAGTATGCTGCTGGGTGCGCAAGGGTCCGCGGCGGATGCGTCGCATATCATGGTGCACTGCAGTATTATGCTCTGCAGACCCAGCAGTTCAACACAATCTATCTTCATTCCGACAAGCGCTTCCGTCCGTTTGTAATGGGCGGCGTTGCCTACGAATATCACCCACTCAAGTTCACATACAACGTGGTTGTCAGCAAGGACCCTGACGGAAACCCAATAATCGTCACATCCCTGTCACAGACCGTCGTTGACTGCATTCGCCATATCGATCTCGCCGGCGGGCTCGAGGAACTCCTCTATGCCCTGTCCTCCATCACAAACGGGCAACTGAAAGAAAAGGATCTTCGGGTTTGCCTGGAAGCTTATGACAATGCATCGCTATGGAGCCGTGCAGGGTATCTTCTTTCCCTTTTCCAGGCTACGAATGGTATCAGCGACAAGTTCCTGGACACTTGCCGCATCAAGGGTAGTGGCGTGAAGAACAAGATAACATGTGGAGAAATGCCTCTTGAGTTTATTTCGGGCTGGAATCTGTTTGTACCTAAAGAAATAAGAAGTATAATTGCAAAAGGAACGGACTATGGAAACGAAATCATATACAAAAAAGGAACTGCGCAAGCTGATGGAAGCAACGGGGTATCCGATGGCCTCCATAGAGAAAACAATGCGCTTGCTTGATCTACTGGTCGCAATCAACGAGGATGCCTTTCTTGCCGAAAACCTTGCGCTAAAGGGCGGCACGGCCATCAATATCATTCATTACGAAGAGATTCCACGGCTCAGTGTGGATTTGGACTTCGACCTTGCGCGCAATACGACCAAAGAAGAAATGCTCGCCATAAAGGATGAAGTTTCTTCCAGAATTGGGAATTTGGGCGCCTCCATGGGATATTTTTGCAGTGATCCCCGTCCCAATTATGCGATTCATCAGACCGAACTATTCTATACCAGTGCAACGGGAAACCGTGATAAAATCAAACTTGATATCAACTGTCTGTCAAGGTGCCATCTATACGATACGGTAGTTCGAGAAGCCAGAAATCCATTCTCGCCAGAGGGGACTTTCAGCGTAAGAATGCTTTCAGAATACGAGCTCTTCGGAGCAAAGTTGAAGGCCTTGTTGGAGAGAAACACGCCTAGGGACATCTTCGATGCGTATATACTCGAACAAAAAGGTTTATATCGTGACGACGAATCGGTCTTGTTGATCCGTAAATGCCTTGCATACTATATCTCCTTGTCTCGCTGGATTGACATCACGCAGTCCCTTGATGCAATAAGAAAACGACCGATTCGGGATTTCAAGAAGCAACTCTTCCCCGTGTTGAAGACAGGATACGGCTTTGTTGACCGAGAATTGATGACTTCCGAGGCCATCAATTGCATCTCTCGGTTTTTGGGATTCACAGATAAGGAATTGGCATATCTGGAAGCGGCAAGAGCTGGAGTCTATCGCCCAGAGTTGCTTTTCGACGGCGATTTTGCATTAAGGATATCAGAGAACCCCGCCGCAACGTTCTATATAACAAACGGGGCATAATTCGATATCCCGTAGATGCGCGGCATTCCGAACCTGCCGCCATCAGGCTACAACTGATGGGTAGTTTACTTCCGTTTCCAGTGGATAACGCTCGTTCCGCCCGCCTCAATGCGTACGGTTTTTCCGAAACGGGGACGGCGCCCGGAAATGGTGCTGTCATAAATATAGCCATCAAGAATATATGTAAGTAACAATCAAAGGAAGAAACCCTTAGCCTGTTCCCGTAAAAATTTGTAGTTTTGTAAACTTACCGAACAATTCCAGAATATGAAGAGAGCAATACTGTCAATAATCCTTGCCGCCGGCACCATCACCCCGGCGCATGCCTGTACCAACGTAATAGTAACCGGCGGCGCGAGCGCCGACAAGTCGTTTATGGTCTCTTATGCAGCCGATTCGCACTGGCTGTACGGCGAGCTGTACTTCCACCCGCGTGCCGACTGGAAGAAAGGTTCCACCCTGCCTATAGTCGAATGGGACAGTTACAAACCCTTGGGCAGCATTCCGCAGGTACGGCACACCTATCAGACAATGGGCAACATGAACGAGCACCAGCTGATAATCGGAGAAACGACCTGGGGCGGCCGCGAGGAGCAGATGAACCCGGACGGCATAATGGATTACGGTTCGCTCATCTATATCACCCTTCAGCGCGCCCGCACCGCCCGCGAGGCTATCGACACGATGGTGGCGCTTGCTAACCGTTACGGCTACCCGAGCGAGGGCGAGACCTTCTCGATTGCCGACACGCGCGAGGCGTGGATAATGGATATGGTGGGGAAGGGCGAGGAGAAGGGTGTGGTATGGGTTGCACGCCGCATCCCGGACGGATACATCTGCGCACACGCCAACCAGGCCCGCATCACCCGCTTCCCCTGGGACGATCCCGAGAACTGTCTCTACGCTCCGGACGTGGCCGATTTCGCCCGCTCGCAGGGCTGGTACAGCGGTTCGGACGAGGAGTTCAGCTTCCGCGAGGCGTACAACAAGCTCGATTTCGGAGCCGCGCGCGGATGCGATGCCCGTGCCTGGGCTGCCTTCAACATCCTTTGTGACGGGGTCTTCACCTACGAAGAGAACGGCGTGGAGGTTTCGCGCCCCGCGACCGACTGGCTCGACTACGCGATGGGCTACGACCTTGACGGAGAGATGCCTCTGTTCGTGAAACCTTCGCGCAAGATTACGGCGAAGGATGTGGCCGATGTGATGCGCGACCACTTCGAAGGCACGCCTATGGACATGCGTACCGATATCGGTGCCGGCGGAAATGCCTGCCCTTACCGCTGGAGGCCGATGGGCTTCAGCGTCGATGGGAAGGCGTATGTGAACGAGAGGGCCATCGCCACCCAGCAGACAGGCTTCTGGTTCGTCGCACAGGCGAGAGGGTATCTGCCCGACACGGTCGGCGCCCTGCTCTGGTTCGGATGCGACGATGCGGCAACATCTTATCTTACACCTTGTTATGTGAATTCGAACAAAGTGCCCGAATGCCTTTGCGTGGGCAACGGCAATCTGCTGGAATATAGCGAAACTTCGACCTTCTGGCTCTGCAACCGTGTGGCTCAGGCCTGCTACAAGATGTACAACTTTATGGAGCCCGTAGTCCGTGCCGCGGCCGATGAGTTCGAGAATTCGCAGCTTGGCACAGCAGTTCCGGCGATGGACGCAAAGGCGGCGGCCCTGTTCGCGAAGTGCGATTCCGCAGATTGTGATGCCCGCCCCGGATTGCTCGGACGTCTTCGCACAGCGTGCGCCGAGCGCCGTGCCCGCAGGATGCTTACCCGCTACACCTGCGATACTGCCGCTTCGCAGTTCTCCGCCTGGAAAGACCTGGAGGAGCTGCTGCTTGTCAAATTCATAGACGGAAATGTCAAAGCGCAGAACCCTGACGGAACTTTCTGTCACAGCCAGTATCACGAAGGCACGCCCGAAGGCCTTACCCAGCCCGGCTACACCGAACGCTGGAAACGCGCCGTAGCCGCCGACCACGGCGAAGTGCTGCAGGAAAGGTAGCCTGGGCGCGGCCTCGGCCTCGGTCGGTGCGTTGATGTTGCGCGGAAAGGACGGGCGTCCGGTCTTTTTCCCCCAGTCATCCGTTGCCGAGGCTGCAGCGTCATAAGACAGCAAATAGTAACAAAAAAATTTGGAGATTAGTTTTTTCATTGTATATTTGCAGTCCCATTTGCGGAAATAGCTCAGTTGGTAGAGCGCAACCTTGCCAAGGTTGAGGTCGCGAGTCCGAGCCTCGTTTTCCGCTCAAAACGAAGAACGACAGTCCTTGTGGCTGTCGTTCGGCGTTTATGGTGGCAGGTTCCCGACTCGCGACCGAAACTCACCCCCGAGGGGTCACTCATGTTGCCGGAAAATTACTCCTCCACATAGACAACTGTAAGCTTCGGGCCGAAGGATTTGCGTGTGAAGACATACGCCCCTCCGGCGGACTCTATCTGCCGACCGGCTTCGGAAACGGTTTTTTCCAGTTCCTCGCCGGTGCCGTTGCTCAGGAAGTACATCTCGATACGGTCGAGCTCCTCGCCGGCCTCGTGCAGGCGTGCGGTGAGCACCGCTTTGTCATCTTCCGTTCCGTTGAAGCGAGAGAGCTCTTCACGCAGGACGCGCACCTCTTCGGTCTTGCGCTGATAAAGGGAGAGCTGCTCGTCTTCGCGGAGCGTTTCGCCCGTAGCCGTGCGCGTGTCGCTGTCCTGAATGGCGGACGAAGACGGCTCGAGCTTTGCGACAAGTGCCAGTTCTTCGGGGTCGGAGATGATTTCGCGCTCAGGGTTGTCTTCGCGGACAAGGACATACACGCGCACACTGTCGGCAGAGCAGTCGCGGTTCGAGGCGAAGATGCTGTAGCGTCCGTCATCCGTATCCATGAAGAGTATATCGTCCTCCGGGGAGTTGTACGGGAATCCGAGGTTCACGGGCTCTTTCCACTCGCCGGCGTGGGCGTCCCAGTCGCAGTAGAACAGGTCATATCCGCCCATCCCGGGCAGGGTGGCGGAGGCGAAGTACATCCTGTCGCGCCCGGCATAACGGTACAGTGCTCCGGATTCGGCCTCGCGGCTTATGTACAGGGTGTCTACCAGGTCGGGGCAGAAAACGGCCGGAGAACCATCTACAGGCCTCCAGGCGTAGTCGGGCAGCGGATAATAAAGGAAGAAGTCGTCAATGCTGAAATTTTGTCTTGCGATGACGGAGGGCCGGCAGGCGGTCTGGGTGAGTTCGAAAGCCTTGCGGCAGCCCTGTATCTGGCTTGTGATGTATTCAGCCTGTGTGGAGTCGTCGCAGACCGCCGATGCGCGCGAATAGCACTTGATGGCGTCGGCAAAGCGGTAGTCCGACTTATAGAGTTCGGCGCTGAATATCAGGGAGTCGGCCGCAGTCGGGCCGGTTTGTGCGAAAGATACGACGCCGCACAGGCAGAGGCCTGCGATCAGAAAAGATATGTGCAGCTTGCTCGACGGCATTGCAGATATGTGACTACAGTCTCGCAAAAATAGTAAAATAGGGTTAGGAATCGAAATTTTTTAGTAAATTTGCGGGCTTGTCAGCAAAAATTGAAAAATAATATAAACAACAGACATTATGCAAAGTAAAGGAGCAATCAGACTCGTGGCAATTCTTCTTGCCCTTGCCTGCATCTGGCAGCTTTCATTCTCAGTAGTTTCAAGCGTACAGGAGAAGAAGGCCGCCAAGTATGCCGAGGCCGCTCTCGAAGCAATCGACCTCGAGTCAATCCCCGTTGAGGATCAGGCTTACTTCAAGGATTCATTCCTCAAGCACGAAAGCACATCCTACATCGATTCAATTTCAGCAGAAAAAATCTATCTCGGACATACCTACAAGGATGTCAAGGCCAAGGAACTCAATCTCGGTCTGGACCTCAAGGGCGGTATGAACGTCATGCTGCAGGTGCAGCTCGAAGACCTCGTAAAGGCTCTCGCCGGTGACAACCAGACCCCCGAGTTCGCCCAGGCCCTCGCACTTGCCAAGCAGCGCAGCGTCACCGAGCACAGCGACTTCATCACCCTCTTCGCAGAGGCCTGGAAGGAAGTCGGTGCCGGCCAGAGGCTCTCGCAGATCTTCGGAACCTACGAGATGCGCGACCGCATCAAGCCCGAGTCGACCGACGAGCAGGTAATCGCCGTCATCCGCGAGGATGCCGAGAGCGCCGTTGCCAACTCGTTCAACGTTCTTCGTAACCGTATCGACCGTTTCGGTGTCACCCAGCCTTCTATCCAGAAGATAGGCAATACCGGACGTATCCTCGTCGAGCTCCCTGGTGTAAAGGAGCCCGAGCGTGTGCGCAAACTCCTTCAGGGAACCGCATCCCTCGAGTTCTGGCCCACATTCGACAACGGCGAGGTTCAGCAGTATCTTATCGAGGCGGACAACTACCTCGCACAGCTCGGCGGTGAGGAGAATGCGCTTCACAGCGTTCTCTCTTTCTCGCAGTCACAGAAGGGTGCCTGCATAGGTTATGCCGCAGCTGCCGATACGGCAAAGGTCAACAGTCTCCTTGCGCAGGCTACCGCTGCCGATATCTTCCCTGCCGAACTGGTTCCTATGTGGTCGGTGAAGGCAAGCGAGTATGTCGCTGCTGAAAACATCTTCGAGCTTATTGCCATCAAGGCTTCCAGCCGTGACGGAAAGGCTCCCCTCGACGGTGACGCCGTTACCGACGCGCGCGTTTCCTACGACAACCAGCGCGGTGGCGGTTCTCCTTCGGTTTCGATGAGTATGAACGCCGAGGGTGCCAACGTATGGGCTCGCCTTACCAAAGACAATATCGGCAAGCAGATCGCTATCGTGCTTGACGGTACCGTATATTCCTATCCCGTTGTAAACAGCGAGATCACCGGAGGAAACTCTTCCATCACCGGCAACTTCACCGTTGACGAGGCAACTGACCTTACCAACGTCCTCAAGTCCGGTAAACTTCCCGCTCCCGCAACAATCGTCCAGGAGCAGGTCGTAGGTCCTTCGCTCGGTGCCGAGTCCATCAGGGCAGGTCTCATCTCGTTCCTCATCGCATTCATCTGCGTGCTCCTCTATATGATCCTGTTCTATCAGGGTGCCGGTCTTGCCGCTGACTTCGCGCTGCTTACCAACGTGCTTCTGCTCTTCGGTACGCTCGCGAGCTTCGGCGCCGTCCTTACCCTGCCCGGTATCGCAGGTCTTGTCCTCACGCTCGGTATGGCGGTCGATGCGAACGTTATCATCTACGAGCGTATCAAGGAGGAACTCAAGGCTGGCAAGGGTCTCGGAAAAGCCGTTCACGACGGTTATCAGAACGCTTACTCGGCAATCATCGACGGTCAGGTTACCACCCTGCTTACCGGTCTCGTGCTGTTCTTCTTCGGAACAGGCCCCATCAAGGGCTTCGCAACGACCCTCATCATCGGTATCATCACCTCCGTTCTCACCTCAATCTTCATCACAAGGCTCGTGTTCGAGGCCCGCGTCGCGAAGGGCAAGAACATCACCTTCGAGAACAAGATTACCAGGAACATACTCAAGAACACTCACGTCAACTTCATCAAGGGACGCAAGTTCTCATACATCTTCTCAAGCTGCCTTATCATCATCGCACTTGTTTCGATGTTCACAAAGGGCTTTACCTATGGTGTTGACTTCACCGGTGGCCGCACCTATGTCGTTCGTTTCGACAAACCCGTTTCCGCTGAGGACGTCCGTGCCGCAGTAAATGACGTGTTCGAAGCAGCTGCAGAGGCCGATCCCACTATCAAGAGCTCATCCGCCGAAGTTAAGCAGTACGGTGGCGAAAGCCAGATGAAGATTACTACCTCCTACAAGGTTGACATCGAGTCCAGCGAAGTGGATACCGAAATCGAAGGTATGCTCTACAACGCCCTCAAGGGAATGTTCACAGAAGACCTCACACTCGAGGATTTCGTCAGCACTCTCGACAACCCCAACGGTATCATCAGTTCCGACAAGGTGGGCGCCAGCATCGCAAACGACATCAAGCGCAACGCCATCATCTCCGTTATCCTCGCCCTGCTTGTAATCTTCGCATACATTGCCTGGAGGTTCAAGGGCTGGACCTGGGGTGTCGGCGGTGTCGTATCGCTTGCCCATACGGCCATCATCCTTATCGGTTTCTTCAGCCTCTTCAGCGGCATCCTTCCGTTCAACCTCGATGTTGACCAGACCTTCATCGCCGCTATCCTTACCATCATCGGTTACGCCATCAACGACAACGTGGTTATCTTCGACCGTATCCGCGAGAACAGGCTGCTGCACCCGAACGACGACTTCGAGACTATGGTCAACAAGTCGCTCAACCAGACACTTACCCGTACCCTCAACACTTCGGTTTCGACCCTGCTTCCTATGATAGCAATCGCAATCTGGGGTGGTGAGAGCATCCGCGGTCTGTCCGTAGCCCTCTGCCTTGGTGTAATCGTAGGTACCTACGCATCAATCATGATCGGTACTCCTATCATGTTCGACGCCACCCGCAGGGCTCTCAAGAAAGCGAACAAATAGCACTTTCACATACCAATAATGCAGGAGAC
>JAZLKT010000094.1:0-24521 GCA_045597785.1 Candidatus Cryptobacteroides sp. | reverse complement strand
GACGCCCTTCACGATGTCGGCGCCGTAGCGCAGGCACCTTCCCACCACCTGGTCGAGGAAAGCCTTGTCGGGAGTGGATTCGAAGTCGTGCCACGAACGGATGAGCTGAGTGCCGCTGTGGCGGCAGAGTTTCTGGAACTCCTTGCTCACCTGTGCCGGGGCGGCTACGTCCAGGTCGATGTAGCGCACTCCCGCCTCGATTGCGAGGCGCAGAAGTTCCGCTCCGCGGGTCCAGTCATTACCTCGCCAGGTGGCGATAAGTGCCTTGTCGCAGCTTTCGAAAAGTTCGCGGTATTCGTCGATGGAAAGTGTGCAGAGATCGAGCCTTATTTCGGCCATCTCGACATACGGATCCTGCAGGATGCCGTAGATTTCTTCAAGGGTTCCGTTATGTAGTGTGACGCAAATCATAAAAATGGGGCGACCGGAGTCCGGCCGCCCCACTAAGTTAGCAAATTATTAAAGAACGGGGAAAACTTTCTTCATAAGTGTGCACCAGGAAGCATCGTAGAGGTAAACTACGAGATTGCCGTCCTCGATGGCAAGTGTGAGGTCCGTAGATACGTAAGTAGGATCGGCTTCGGTATCGGCGGCCCAGGCTGAACCGTAGTATTCGCCGGAACTGATGGCAACGGGCTGTGTGGGATCGGTTACGTCAACGACCCAGAGGTATGAAGGCATACCCCAGTGAGGGAAGTATGCATAGCCGATGAATGCAGCGTAGGTCTTGCCGTTCCACTCGATGATGTCGAGTGCGTCGTAACCCTCTGCCCAGCTGCTGCCGGTTGCAAGGACTTCCTGCCAGTTGGCGCTGGCCATACCGGCGTTGTAGTGGAGGTTATAGTTGCCGTCGTAGCCGATATAAAGAATACCGGAGTCAACGGTATTTCCGAGGTGCATACCTACGGCTGCGCGGGTTGACCACATTGCGTCTGCCCAAGGCAGATTGACATAGTCGGTGTAGTTGCCGTCCGAAATGTATTTACCCTCCTCGATTGCGTACGAAACCATATAGCTGCCTCCCTCGTATCCGGCAGCGCTGAATGCATCGATGCAGGCATTGCCGAATACATCACCGTTCACGCGGAGGTTGTCGAGTCCGTAGCCGTAGAAGTCATCGCCCTTGCTGAAGAGAAGAGTTGCATTTGCGACCTCCTCGCCCTTCTTGATTGCAATGACGGTGAGGGGAAATGCCACGCTGGGGTCTTCACTCCACACAGCTTTCAAATAAGCAACCACGTTACCCTCGCTGTCGTTGGTGATACCGTTGATGGCGGTGGGAACTGCGACTTCACCGAGGAATTCTCCGTTTTCGGGGTTGAATGCAAAGAGCTTCTCTCCATTGCAGAGAACAAGGTTTCCGTTCCAGAGGGCTACGGTATAGCTTGCATTGCCGATGAACTCTGTGGGGTCGAGGTCTTTCTGCCAGGCTGCAGCGGCAACGCCGGCCTGGTCGAAGTAGAACCTGAGGCTGTAGTCCTTGGTCGCGCCTGTAGGCTCTCCGGTCTCTTCGTCGATGACGGGCTCCTGAATTTCGGAAGTGGTGATCTTTACATAACCCTGACGTGCGTCGTAAGAATCATTCTTCTGAGCGTTGATTGTGATGGTCTTTGCTGCCTCGTCGATTGTGACGGGCGCCCAGGGGAAAGACTGGCCTTCGCCGTCATACTTCGTGTAGGTAACTTCGCAGTTGGTGAGGACGCGCAGTTTGAGCATACCTCCTTCAACACTGAAGGGAGCCGAGCCCTCGATGGGCGAGCACTCGAGAACCTTGCCCTGCATAAAGAAGATGGTGGCGGTAGCCTCTCCGGCTGTGAGATAGAGCATAAAGAAGCGGCCTGTGCCTTCTTCAAGAGACTCTACGGTAAGTTTGACTTTGGCATCGCCCTTCTTTCCCTCCATAACATCGAGAGAAGCATAAGGCTCTCCGGCTTCGGGGAACAGAAGTTCGGCGGTCCAGTCTGTGGTGGCATTGAATTCCACTGTGTAGAAGTTGTTTTCTTCAAGGTCGACTACATCGCTTCCCTTGAGGGTGATGGCGTCCTTGACGGGGTCTGTGCCCTGCTTGTTGTCGTTGCCGCAGGATGCAAGAGCAAGAACTGCCGCAGCGAGGATGAATAATGTTTTTTTCATTTTTTGATGAATTGGTTATAGTGAATTGATATAATTGTCGAAGCCCTGTTTGAAGGCGTCCCAATAGTCGTACATTCTGATATGGCAGAGGTCGAATACGAAATAGCCGTCGGCCGCCTTGATGCAGGCATCGATGGTCTTGGGTATGGTCGCGCTCTGTTTTCCGTCGGTCCAGCCGGTGGGATTGCCGATATCGGGCCCTCCCGCAAACACCGTGTCACCCATAAGAAGGTTCTTTCCCTGCTTGCAGAATCCCTGCATAGTCCACTCGCCCGAGCCGTAAATGCTGCCGGCCGCGGCATAGCAGCCGAGCATCATAAAGTCGCAGTGGTCGGCGTAGCCGTAGTTCTTGTAGTCTTCGTTGGCCCACTGGGGATATTTGGCGTGGGTGTCATACTTGGGGCTGGCCCAGTTGACTCCCGAACTGTAATATGACGAGTACCAGGCGCCCACGTAGCAGCCGAAACGCACTTCGGGGTTGACTTCGTGCACGGTCTGTGAGGCTTTCTCAACGAAGTCGTGTATAACTTTTGCCCTGAATGCCATCCAGCTTTTCTGCTCGTCGGTCAGCTTTGACGGCAGATCGCGGGTGCCGGCGTCGAAAACAGGCCATTTCGAAGGCGCGGCGCCGAGATACCCGGTGAATTTGGCCTTTGTCTCGTCGGAGAAGTCGCTTCCGAGACCTTCGTCATCGAAGCGGCATCGGTCGAGGATGATTCCGTCGAGGTCGTATCCGGCAAGCTCGCGTATGATAGACAGCACATAGGCCTGGGCCTCGTCATTGGCGGGATTGAGGAATACGGTCCCCTGAACGTCTTCGTAAAAACTGCTCTGTATGCCTGATGCGTTGTTGTGCATGCTTACCCAAGAAGCGGGGATATCTCCGCTGAAGACAGGACCTACACTTTCAAGACCGTACATTCCGCCGTATCCGGCCACAAATGTGTTGATTGCGGCGTTGACCTTCAGGCCGGCGTCGTGTCCGAGGTCGATGAATGCCTGCAGGTAGTCCCAGGTGGCCTTCCTCTCGACGAACTTGTACTGGCTGCCGACCCAGGCCGCAAGGCGGGTGGCGCGGGGCACACCAGTGAGTTTCGTGTTGTAGAGCACGCATCCTTCGGTCGGGCGCACGTCCACGATTATGTCTGTGAATCCGATTTCGGCGAGCTGCTGCAGTTCGGAAGCTATCTTGTTCTTATCGTTCGCGAAGGTGTTGAAGTTCGCTGCGGCATCTATCCACACGTAGCGCGGCTTGCCTTCCTTCACCACGGGCTCGGGCTTCTCCTCGGGACCGGGAGTAGGAGTGACGGGGCCGTTTGAGCCGCACGCAGTCAGCGCAGCGAGCATCGATGCAATGAGTATGAGGATCTTCATGCTTGCTTATCTGATTATCACACAGCTGCCTACGGCGCGTTCCTCTCCGTCGGAGGGCTTGACGGTCTCCACTCCGTTCACGAGCATGCAGGTCGAGCCGCCGCCATCGAGGTTCAGAGCCTCGACGCAGCCGTACGAGAGAAGGATCTTCGCCACTTCGGCCGTGGTGTAGCCCGGCACGCCTTCGGTCATCTCACGCCCTTCGCACACGAAGAGGATGAGTTTTTTATCGGCCGTGATGCCTATCGCCGTGCGCGGATGACAGGTATCGACCAGTATGCCGGAAGTCTCGCCGTTGAAGAGTTCGGCGGCATAGCTGTTGACCACCTTTCCGCCCTTGATGAGCACGGGGCCGCCACCGATTCCGTTCTTTGCCTCGAAGGTCGCCGCTTCAACGGGGAAGCCGGCTCCGGGCACCGCGAGAGGCGGATTGCCGAACGAGTTGGCCGCAGGGCTCTGATAGAGGTAATGGTGGTCGGCATCTGCCCAGTAGGTCCAGGCCGCTTCGAAAGTGCCGTCGCTGTGCTCGAGGAACACGCCACGCGTGGGGTAGTAAACGTCCACCCAGTCTTCCGAGGCGTAGTTGATGTTCGGCGAGAGGAGGACTCCGTCGTTGACGGCAAGGCTGGCGGCATAGCTCAGGCCGCTGTCGGTATAGAAGAAGCCGCCGTTGATGATGATGGCCGGACCGCCCTGCTCGTTATAGATGTCGGTGGGGGTCTTGAGGCTTTCTTCGCAGCCGCTCAGAGTAGGGTCGTTGAGGCCCCAGACCTCGAAGCCCGCCTTTGTGGCGTCGACTTCGGCTATGTAGGCAACGGCTTTACGTCCCTTGAGGGGGCTTGATTCCGAAGCCTTGTAGACTTTCACGTAGTCAGGAAGTTTGCCGTAGCCGTCGGCGAGTTCCCAATTGTCGGGGTCGGACTCGTCGTACCAGGGCCATTCGGGAATGCCTTCGTTGTTGTTTGAGCAGCCTGCCAGCATAAGGCCGGAGAGAGCTGCAAGAATTGTCATATATTTTTTCATACGCACTACTCGGTTACAAAGCAGTCGGAAACGAATGCTCCTATTGCCTGGCTGTGATGGTCGTAATAATAAACATACATACGGTAGCCGTCGGTGGTGGGAACCATTACTACGTCGCCGCAGGCGCCATAGTCGGGGCTGTAGTCGCCCTTGTTGTACCAGCCGATGCTCTCGTTTGCAAGCAGCCTCGAGGGTGAATCGGGCGAAGACACTTCATAGAGGTAGAGCCTCGGACCGTAGCCCCACTGGGGGAAGTGGCTCACCACAAAGAGGGTCATATAGCGTGAACCGTTGAAGGTCTTCACGTCCAGACAGTTGGGGTTCTGGCCCCAGTCTCCCACCTTGTCTATTACAGTGTCGCTGCCGTTGATGTAGTGAAGCAGATAAGCACCGTCAGCATCGGCATTGCCCTCGTAGTAGTCGAGATACCAGCCGTCGGAGTCGGGATTGAGCGAGGCGGGAACGATGGTCGCGTAGCTGATAGGTGCCGAGCCCCATCCGAATCCGTAGGATGCGAAATCCTGCACATCTACCGAAGTCACGGCCCCGGCGCTGACTTTGAGTACTACGGCCTTTGCCGTAATGGTGACTCCGTCGATGCCTTCTGCCGTGAGGACGATAACGGCATTGTTGTCAATGTCTCCAAGGGCCTTGATTCTGTGACCGATGGGCACGTCGATAGGATTCGTGAAGCTGTGCAGCAGGGCCGGGGTGTCGGTTTCCGAGTTCATCCTATAGATGTTGACGGTCTGTGCCGCGTCGCCGCCCTGGGCGAAGTTGACAAGGAGAAGGTGTCCGGCATCGTCGTTGGTGATGGCGTCGGCTACGGCAGGGGCGACATTCAGTTCGCCGCTCTTCTGGCCGGTGAAGCAGTTGAGCACGGCGGGTGAGGCAGTGCTTCCGGTGCATACAATCACGCTGTTGCCAAGCCCTGCAAGGGAAACATAACAGCCTTCGGTGTATGCGGGAAGGCCGCAGAGTGTAACGGGATCGACATTGAAGAGCTGCTTTACAGAAGAAAGGTTCATACCGTAGTCGAGCAGAGCCGGAATGCCCTGTTCAACACTATAAGTGGTGGATGTTGTTCCATTGGCCGCAAGGACGGTTATGCTCGAACCGGTCGAAAGGTCGAAGCGGCCGTCAGCGGAGTAGGTCTTTCCGCCTATCCTGGTTATCTGGGCGTGTGACGAAACCTGACCGCTCACCTTTACGTTGGTCATATCCTCAAAGCTGGGGATGAGAACCTTCTTCTGCGCCTCGTAGATGACACCGGAAACCATATAGTCCTCGACCAGCAGCGAAAGGAGGCTGCAGGCGGTGGACTTCACCCTTTTGGATGTGATGGTTATGGGCCGGCTCTTGCCGTTGGGGTCGGTAAGTGTGAAATTGTTCACCTCGGTAAGGTCGAGAAGACCCAGCGAGGGCGAAATCTTGTAGTCGGGCTGAAGTTCGGCCTGTACGCGGAGGCGTGTCATATATTTGGTGGACTGCTCTTCGCTCGTCACCGGGAAGTAGTAGGGTATTTCGATGACGAAGTTGCCGTCCTCATACATCTCTTCGCTTACGTCGAGCTTCGAAATCTCCTGTCCGGCATATTCTCCGTCGAGGATTATGGCCGTGAGGCTTGTAAGACCCTGCCGGTCGGCGCTGGCCTTCACATATTCGGGTTCGTGGCAGGCTGAAAGCAGGCAGAGCGCTGCCGAGGCCGTGATAATTATCTTTTTCATAAAGCTTATTTCCATTCGTCGTACTGGTTTACCAGAGAGTTGGAACTCAGTTCGCTCTCGGGCATGGGGAAACGGTACATCTTCTCGGGGAAGCTGCGGTCCTTTTCATCTACGGAAACATAGGTGTAGGTGAATCCGCTCTCGGTCTTCTCTATCTTGAGTCCGTGCTGCTGGTAGCCGCTGAGGCCTTCAGGCCAGTTCTTCGCGGCGGCCTTCCAACGGCGGAGATCCCAGTAGCGCAAGCCTTCGAATGCGAGTTCGACCTTGCGCTCGTCCTTGATGGCCGTCAGCAGCGAGCTGCCGCTCTTGTCGGTCCAGCTCAGGCCGACGCGTGCTCGGATGGCGCGCAGCGCATCATTTGCTCCGGCCTCGTCCGAACTCATGGCGCAAGCTTCAGCCTTGTTGAGCAGAACCTCACCGTAGCGCATGAAGGTGAAAGGTTGGCTGCTGCCCGATGTCGTAATCGCATAAGACTCGTCCACGAGTTTGCGGAGATAGTATCCGGTCACGGTCTTGCCCTTAGGCTCTTTTTCGGTCTTCCACGTCGCCCAGCCGTCGGTTCCATCGACGTAAGGCTCTATTGTGCGACCCTTCCACTCTGCGCCGTTATAGAGGATTGTCGCCTGGAAACGGGGCTCGAGCTGAGCGTAGGGAGGCTCGAGGCTGGTGCCTGTACTCTTGTGCCAGTTGCTCCAGTCGGGGCGTCCGCCCGTGGCAAGTTCGTAACTCTCGACCATTTCCTGGGTGGGAACGCCGTATCCGCCGCCCTTCTGGCCTTCGATTGCGTAGTCGCCGCCGGGGGTGTAGTAGAAGTTGAACGAATGTGTGATGCCGTCCTTGAGGCTGAACGTGTACTGGAGAATAGCTTCGCGGTTGCCTTCGGCGAGGGTCTTCGTGAAGGCGTCGGAGTAATTGGCCTCGAGAGCGTAACCGAGGTCCGCAAGGGCATCAGCCGCGGCTATGACAGCATCCCAGCGCTGTGCGAACAGCATGGCGCGGGTGGTGAGGGCGTAGGCCATTCCCTTGTCGATGCGACCCCTGGCCTGTGCCTGTTCGGGTAGGTTGGTGGCGGCATATTCGAGGTCGGCCTGAACGAAATCCCAGGCTTCGGCTTCGGTGCCGAGAGCCTTGTTCTTGGTGATGGCATCCAGATTCTCATCGTAGATGATCACGTCTCCGTAGCGCTTGACGAGTTCGAAGTACAGATACGCTCTCATAAAGCGTATTTCTCCCTCGAGCCTTGTCTTGTCGGCATCGGACATCTTGCCGTAGGTGTGCAGGAAGGAGAGGGCCTCGTTCGCTTCGCGTATCGCATAGTACAGAGTGCCCCAGTAGCCCATATACGCATCGGCGTAGGTATTTGTGACGGTCGAGCCGCCGTATGCCATCTCGGAGGGGATGTAGCACATCGCATTGTAGTTGTACGAGGTGTACTTCATCTCGTCGGTGAGAGCTTCGGTGAGGCCGAGGTTCGTGGGTGCCGAGTTGAGGTCCCAGACGTATGTGAAGAGATAGTTGATGGAGTATTCGGCCGACTCGGTCTTCGACCAGATGGTCTTGTTCGACACGCTGTCCGTGGGGTTGAGGTCGAGCCATCCGTTGCAGGAGGCGAGGCTCAGCAGCGATACCGTAAGAATTGCGAAAAATCTTGTTTTCATTTCTTTTCCTCCCGAATTAGAATGTCAGTGTAATGCCTCCCATCAGAAGCCTCTGCTGGGGATAGTAACCGTTGTTGACTCCAGGCGATTCGGGGTCGATTCCTTCGGGCAGGCCGTCGATGGTGAAGATGTTCTGGCCTTCGAAGAAAATGCGCAGCGAGCTGACGTTGACCCTGTCGGTAATCTTTTTGGGAATGGTGTAGCCGAGCTGGCAGGTCTTCAGACGCACGTATTTGCCGTCGCGGATCCAGAAGGTCGAACTGAGGCCGTTGTCGCCGCCGTGGCTGGCTGTTCCGAGCGTGATGCGCGGGAAAGTGCCATTCTTGTTGAATTCGCTGTAGGCGTTCTCTACGAGGAACAGAGGCGAGTTGCCGCCTTCCTTGAAGGTCTGGGTCCAGATGGTGTTGTCGTCGTAGCCGTTGTAATAGGTTCCGGTGAGAGAAACGTCGAACAGGGCGCCGCCGCTGAACTGGGCGTTGAAGTCGAAGTTGTTCCAGGTGAGGTTGATGTTCAGACCGAAGGTCAGTTCGGGCCTGTTGCTGCGTCCGAAATAGCCCTTGTCGTCTTCGGTAACCTGTCCGTCTCCGTTCAGGTCGATGTACTTGATGTCTCCGACGTTCGGCCTCGTTCCGTACCAGGGGCTTGCGTCTATCTCCTCCTCGCTCTTGAACAGACCGTCGGCCTGCCAGCAGAGAATGCTGCCGTAGGTGGTGCCCGTAACTTTGCGGTAGTTCACTATGTTGGGCTCGTCGTTGTATTTGAGCCAGCGGGTCTTGGAATAGGTGATGCTTCCGGTGATGTCGTACCAGAACGGGCTGCCGAGCAGGTCGAAGTGGTTGCGATGGCTTATCTGGATGTCAACACCCTTGGCGTCGATGGCGTTGGAGTTGACCCAGGTGGGGTAGTATCCTCCCATCGATGCCGGGAAACCGGTGGACTGGTAGGTGAGCATGTCGTAGGTGTAGTTGTAGAAGACATCGGCTTCTACACCCAGCAGCCCGTTCCACATGGTGAGGTCGGCACCGGCGTTCCAGCTCTGGGTCTTCTCCCAGGTGAGGTCGGTGTTGGCGATTCCGGTGGTGTAGTATGCGGGCGAGATGACGCTCTCTCCGCCAACCTGCGGGATTGCGACATTGGGATACTTGGAGTAGGTGCTCAGGAACGAGTATTCGCTTACGCTGTCGTTGCCCAGAAGGCCGACGCTGGCCCTGAGCTTGAGGTCGTCAATTGCGTCCACGCCCGACATAAAGTCTTCTTTGGAGAGCCTCCAGCCTACCGAAAGCGAAGGGAAGAAGCCCCAGCGGGCCTTTGACATTCCGGAGAATTTGTACGAGCCGTCGTAGCGGCCGGTGAATTCTGCCAGATACTTTTCGGCCCAGTCGTATTTCGCTCTGAATACATAGCCTATGCTGCGCGAGGCTCCGCTCCAGCCGCTGACGGGCGAGTTGGTGGGAATACCGTTGCTCAGTTCGGCGAGGTCGGTGAAGGGCAGGGCCTTGACATAAGCGGCCAGGCCGTTGCCGGTGTAATCGCGGGCTTCGGCAAGAGCCATCAGTTCGACGTTGTTCTTTCCGAACGACCCGTTGTAATTGATGCTTCCCTGCCCAACAAGCTGGCGCGAGAATGTGGTACCCTCGCCGAGGTTGTTGGTGTTGTCGCTGACGTGCGGGTTGTCGGTGCGCTTGCTCCAGTTCCAGCTGCCGTCGGCGTTCTTCGAAGGCTGCATCATCGCGTAGGGGATACTGAGGTTCTTGTTGTAGCTTACGCCGTAGTCGAACGAGCCCGACACCTTGAACGAAAGGCCCTTGAGGAAGGGAGCGTTGTATGTGAGCGAAGCGTTGGCCGAGAGCGATTCATAGACCGTCTCCTTCCAGCCCGATTCGTAGATAGCCGCAAGAGGGCTCACCAGGAAGCTCTGGTTGTTCTGCACGGCGCCGGTGTAGATGCCGTCCATCTTCTCGGGAAGGAAGGGATGCATCTGGATGGCCTGCCTCGAGATTGAGAACCAGCCGGCTTCGGTATCGCCGCCATCCGACCCTCCGGACAGATATGCCGGGGTGTGACGGTTGCCGTAAACGGCCGAGAGGCCTACTGCGTAGTCGAGGTTCTTCGCCGCGGTGCCTTCGATGTTGGTGCGGATGTTATAGCGCTTGTAGTTGAAGTTGTCGATGTTTCCCTTCTGGTCGAGGATACCTACCGAAGAGAAGTAGCGGGCCTGCTCGTCGCCGCCCTGGATGGTGATGCTGTGCTTCTGGGTTACGCCTGTGCCGAAGATTCTGCCGATGTAGTCGACGTTGTCCCAGCCGTCGGTGGGGTCGCCGTTGAGCATCGCTGCCACATTGTCCTTGGAGAAGTAGGTGCGGTAGTCGGCAGGTCCTGCGATTTCGCCATTGGCCATCTGGTCCATCATCTGGGCTACATTATAGTAGTAGGCGTACTGCGGACCGTTCATGAAGCGGGGGAAGTTGGCGTTGGTCGAAGCGCCCACCGAGCCGTTGTATGTGATTCGGCTGGAGCCCTTCTCGCCCTTGCGGGTGGTGATGATTATCACGCCTCCGGCTGCCTGAAGGCCATAGACCGCTGCCGAAGCGCCGTCCTTGAGCACCGAAACGCTCTCGATATCGGCAGGGTTGATGTTGTTGATGTCATCTACCGGGAAACCGTCCACCACATATTTGACTCCGTAAACCGAACCGCGGATCTTGAGCGAGGCCTGGTCAAGGCCGGGCTCTCCCGATTCCTGAACCGACGAAATACCCGAAAGGCGGCCGGCGAGCACCTGTGAGATATTGGTTGCCGGAGCTTTGAGGAGTTCGTCTCCCTTGATGGCGGAAACCGCGCTGGTGAGCGAACTCTTCTTGGCCGTACCATAGCCGATGACGACCACGTCGTCAAGGAAAAGCTGGTCTTCGGACATGACTATGTTCATCACGTTCGAGCTTCCGTCGTAGGTTTTGTGCACGTCTGCCATTCCGAGGCAGGAGAAGGTAATCTCCTGACCCTTGACGGCCTGTATGCTGAACGTGCCGTCCGGCCCGGTGATGGTGCCGGCCGAACTGCCCGGAATCAGTACGGCGACGCCTTCGAGGGGAGATCCCGACTCGTCGGTCACCTTGCCGCGGACGCTGTCCTGTGCGCCTGCCGCTATGCTGAGCAGCAGGGTTGCGGCCGCAAGAATGTATCTGATTGTTTTCATTATTGGTTAGATGGTTGTTTTCATTGCTTTTTCAAGGTCGTCCCACAGATGATGCTTGCCAAGGTGGACAATATCGAAGACCATCACGCCTCCGGTGGACTTGCGTGCCTGCACGACTGCCGGTGCGAACTTGTCCATCTCGCCGAGGTACTGTTCCACGTAAATGGAGCCGGTCACGGGAACGGCTCCGCGCGTGATCTTCTTTGCCAGTTCGGCCCCGCCCTCTACGCAGTAACAGTATGTGAGGTCGAGCTTGAGGCCGGCTTCGCTGCTCTGGCCTTTGATGCCAAGGGCGTTGTCTATGTCCTCCTTGGTGATGTAGGAGTAGTACAGACCGGTCATATAGATGTCCAGCAGCCCTGCATAGCCGGTGTCCTTGTATCCGGGCGTGGCCCAGTCGAAGTCTTCGGAAGGGTCATAGCTGTCGGATGCCCAGTTCGCGCCGACCTGATAGTATGTGGGATACCAGGCACCGGTGTAGTCGCCTATCTGCAGGTCGGGGTTGATGGCCTTGAGCTCGCGGTGAGTCCTTTCCACAAAGTCGTGGATTACCGAAGCGCGCCACTCGCACCACTGTTTGAAATATTTCCCGCGCGCCCATTCGCCGCGAAGCGCTCCGGTTTCGTCGTACCAGCTTAGCACGTCTTCGGGCCAGTTCTCCACGGCATGGCCGAGCCTCTGCTCGAACTGTGCGCGTGAAAGAGGGCTGAAGTCGCTGGTCATCCCGTCGTAACGGACGCGGTCGAAGATGATTCCGTCAAGGTCGGGGTACTTGCCGACGAATTCCTTGAGAATGGCTATCTGATAGTCCTGGACCTCGGGGTCGGAGGGGTTGAGCATTCCGTTGTAGTTGGTCTTGATGCGGCTGATGGGGATGAATTCGCCCTTCTCGTAGCAGATGCTCTGCCAGTCGGAATGGTCGGTATAGATGATTCCGCGGTCCATATAGTTGTGTCCGCCGCAGAATACGTTGAGGCTCGCCAGGACGTTCAGGCCCAGGTCGTGGCCGTAGTCGAGGAAGTAGCGCATCATATCATAGCTGCGCTCGCGCTCAACGCCGTCGAACGGGCTCATATACGGAGCTATGTCGCTGTTGTACAGCACCTCGCCCATAATGGATTTCATATCCACCACCACGTTGCCGAAGCCGATATCCCTGACCTTCTCGAGATAGAAGCGTATCGAGTCGGGGCATGAAAGGGTGGCATAATTGGCCTCGCAGTCGAACCACATGTAGTTGCGGTTCTCCTCCGGGTTGGCGCAGCTGCACGCCAGGGCGGCCGAAGCCATCAGAAGAAGTATTGCGCGCTTCATACCGCTATTCCTCTATGTTTTTGAGTATCTGTGAAATCTGGTAGAGACCTCTGGGGACGTGGAAGCAGCCCTTCCACTTGCCGCCCTTGAGGGGCAGGAGCACTTCGCCGCGACGGTTGAGATAACCGTACCATTCGGGATAGTCGCTGTCCTTGAAGTTCTTCCAGAGGTATTCGTCCAGCTTTTCGAACCATTCAAGGCACTTCTTGTTGCCGGTGAGCTGGTAACCCTTTATCATCGCGATTGCGCTCTCGATGTGCACCCACCAGAGCTTCTGGTCCCATTCGAGTTCCTGTGTCGGATGGCCCTTGCGGTCCATGAAGTAGAAAATGCCGCCGTACTGTTTGTCCCAGCCGTATTCGATTACGCTGAGCGAGATTTCTACCGCCTTCTCGATGAGGGCTTTGTCGTTGCGGCGGATTCCGATGTTCATAAGGAACCACATAGCCTCGAGGTCGTGTCCGGGATTGACGCGGCGCCCTTCGAAACAGTCAAGCAGGCTTCCGTCTGGAGCCAGATTCTCGAGTATCACGCCAAGGTCGGGCTGATAGAAAACGTCCACGATTTCGTGCACGCTCTCGTCTATGGTACGCTCGATAAGGGCGGGGTCGTTGATTATGTCTTCGACTTCGAGAGCCATGTTGCAGATAATCATCGGCAGGGCGAAATCCTTCATCGGGCGCGTCCCGGGCACTATCTTGCACCACTGGCCCTTCGGATTGGAACGCCTTGCAAGGATGCGGTCGAAGGTCTTCTTCGCAATTTCGGCATACTCGGCGCTGCCCGTGGCCTTGGCCAGCTGGGCGAATGCCATGCAGGCGAAGGTGTTCGAGAAGATGTTGTAAGGATAGACGATGGGCTTGCCTTCACGCGTGAGGCTGAAGTAGAAGTCGTAGTTGCCGTCGTGTCCGTATTTTTTCAGGAATTCCGCACCCTGGATAGCGGCGTCGAGCCATTCCTGTTTCTTCTCGAGATTGTTGTAAAGCATAGCGAACATCCACACTTCGCGGCCCTGGAGCCATACGAACTTGTCGGTGTCGAAGACGCTTCCGTCTCGGTCGAGGCAGCTGAAATAGCCGCCGAATTCCTTGTCCTGAGATTTTTCAAGCCAGAAAGGAAGGCAGTTGTCCAACAGCTCCCTTTCGTATTTCTCTGCCAATTTCTTAAAATCCATATTGTTGTGTTTGTTGATTTATAATAAGATGCGCGGCGAAGATAATCATAAACATTCGTTTAACAAAATTATTCAAACGGGCCGAATGGGTGTAATGTTTTCATTTATTTGTCAGGTTGATTAAAATTTTTTAATTTAGCGGGGCAAAACAATGAAGTAGTATCAGGTATTTTAATCATTCTGCTCAAAATCAATCTCTTACATTAATAAATTATGGCATCGCAGGCATTTGAGAAATTCAATAAAAAAATTTCGGAGGCCGGAAATCCCAGCTCAATTATCGAAAACCTTGTCCGTCAAGGAGCTGCTTCGGCCGGAATTCTGGCCAAAGCGACGGGGATGAGCATCCCCACTGCCACCAAGGCTATGGAAAAGCTGATGAATAATGGCCTTGTCATCGACTGTGGCAAGCAACGCAGGGTTGGGAGCCGCTCATCGAAAACCTTTTCCCTGAATCCTGCTGCCGGATACTTTGCCGGCGTGGAGATACACAGGCACCACATTGAAGTAGGCATAAGCGATATGTCCGGAAACCTGGTTTACGAAAGCGGCAGCATTCCGTTCCTTCTTGAGGATGACGGGGCATACGAATCGCTGTGCGTCTGTATAAGCGGGGCGTTTGCGCAGGCCGTCGGTTATGTATCCAAGGTCATCGCCTGTACCATCAGCGTTCCGGGACGTGTTCACAACGAGAGTGGCGAGAGTTTCAATTATTTCGCCGATGCCGGCAAGCCGTTGGGAGAGGCCCTCGAAGAAAGGCTCGGGATAAAGGTTTACATAGATAACGATTCGCGCATAATATGTTACGGTGAATATCTCCTCCGGAAATTGTATAAGTTCCGCAATATTCTGTATATCAACGTTAATTGGGGCCTCGGAATGGGAATGATACTGGATGGCCGGCTTTACTACGGGTCGACAGGTCTTTCGGGCGAGTTGGGGCATATCACGATGTTCGATAACGAAATCTTCTGCCGTTGCGGCAAGAAGGGATGCCTGGAGACCGAGGCTTCGGGTTTTGCGGCAAAGCGTCTTCTTCTGGCAAAGCATGCTGCCGGAGCTCGGTCCACCCTTTCCAAAAAGATAGAAAGCAACGAAGAGATAGTCCTTGACGACTTCATCACTGCCATACGCTCCGAAGATATGCTGATGATAGAAATCATCGAGGAGATAGGAAATCAGCTGGGTAAGGGCGTTGCCGCGATGATAAACATCTTCAATCCCGACAGAGTTATTCTCGGCGGCGAACTGGCGAAGGCCGGAGAATATCTGCGCATGGCAGTAGTCGGCTCCGTCAGGAAGTATTCGATAAGCATAGTGAACAGGGAGACCACCATCGAACTGGCCGACACTGCCTTGAATGCAAACCTCCTTGGCTGCTGTTTCATCGCCCGCGACCGGGCCCTTGGGATTATCTAGCCGATAGCCAGTTCTCGGGATTCTGGGCTTTCTTGCCCTGCCAGAGCTGGAAGTGCAGCTGTGTGGTGCCGGAGATAGTGTCCACCTTGCCTACGAGCGCGCCGGCCTTGATCTTGTCGCCGGCCTTGACGTTCACGGAAGCCAGTTTGCAATAGAAGGTGAAGAATTCGCCGTGCTGTACCAGTACGCACTGGTTGTAGCCCGGCATCACCACAACCTGTTTGACAGTTCCCTCATAAACGGCCGAAACTTTCGCTCCGGGGGCGGTGGCTATGTTCACGCCGTTGTTGAAAGGCAGCTTGACCTTTTTGTAAACCGGGTGATAGTGCTGCCCATAGTGCTCGACCACCACGCCTTCCACCGGCCATGGCAGACGGCCCTTGGCCGCAGCGAAAGCCGACGAAAGCTTGTAGTCGGGAGAACTCTTCGAAAGAGTGGTCTTGGCAGGAGTGTTGTCGCGAACGAAACTCTCCGTCCTGGTCCGCAACTGTTCGGCCTGCTGGCGTTTTGTGTCAAGCTCTTTCTGGTATTTGGTCTTCTCCTTATTAAGTTTTGCGATAACTTCTTTTTCTCGGCTCTCTGTCTTCTTGAGGGCATTGAGGTCGGCTGTGCGCTGGTTCAGAAGTTTCCGTGCGTCGTTCTTCAGAGCAACCAGTTCGGCCTTTTCAAGTTCGAGCCTCTGCTTCTCTTCCTGAATGCGCGTGGCCTGACCGCGAAGGGTCTCCGAAAGATTCCGCAGGTAGTTGAAGCGCCTCAGGTTCTGCGCAAGGTTCTTCCCCGACAGCAGATACATATACCAGATGCGCGAATCGCGGTTCTTGTAGGCGCTGCGCACAAGGCGTGCATAGTACACCTCCATGGTGTCGAGACGCACCTGGGCATCCTTGATGGCGCGCTCCTTGGCCGAAATGCGGCTGTTGATGGACGATATCTCACGATTGCTCTCTGAAACGAGCTTTCGCGAAGCCTTGAGCTTGCTCTGCGTGAGTTCGAGTTCGGTGAGGGCGTTGCGCGAGGCGGCGTTGTTGTTCCTGATCTGCCGGTCAAGAAGTTCAATCTCTTTCTGGAGTTTGTTCTTCTGGTCGGAAGACTGGGCGCGGGCCGGGCAGAAGGACGCGCACAGCGCGAGTACTGCCAATATGCTTAGGAACCGTTTCACTGCTTGCGGGTTTTTGCGAGGGTTTTATAGTATTTTGCCAGAGAGGTTTCGCCAAGAGCGTCGAGAACCTCGGCATAGTGCTCGAGTATCGCCACGTTTTCCTTGCCTCCGTAGGTTATGGCATGCTTGAAAACAGCCTTCGCCTCGGTATCGTTGCCGCGAAGATGCAGCACCCAGGCCAGGGTGTCGAGGAATGTTGGATTGTCCGGCTGCCGGGCCACCGCTTCGCGCGCCATGGATTCGGCCTTGCGCAGGCGCTTCCCGTCAAGGCTCAGGTAGTAAGCATAGTTGTTGAGCACGGTAATATAGCCCGGGTCGGCCTTGAGAGCCTTGTTGTAGTATGAATAGGTTCTTTTCGGATACCCTATCTCGTAATAGACGTCCCCTATGATGCCGTACATCTGCGCTTTCTTCGACGGGTCCATCGAAATGACGGTCTCGGCCTCCTTGACAACGTCCGCCATGCGTCCTTCGATGAACGCGAGTTCGAGCTTCACTTCGTGCGGGGCCGTACTCGAGGGCCAGGACGCGGCCCATTCATCGAATTTCGCGGAGGAAAGGTCCTTGCGGTCGGAGCGGTAATACCATACCCCTGCCACCTTCAGCAGCGACGAGTCGCCAGGGTGGCATTCCAGGCAGCCTTCCACGAGCGAATCGAGCTGTGGATGCCAGACGCGGAAAGTAGGGCCGTCAACCCTGTTCAGCACGTTTTCGACATATTCGGCCTTGAATGCCGGCGAAACCTCGGGGTTGGACGCGAGTTTCAGTACATGAGTGAAGAATCCCGGATTGTTCCCTCTCACCCGGCAGGCTTCGGCCATGACCAGCGTGAATTCGGGCACATCGTCGTAACGCCCCGGGAAGCGGGTGTCCATTTCCAGGCAGAGGCTTTCCAGTTCGCGAGCACCGATGCCCTTGTGGAAACTGTTCATGTAGTATTGCGAAAAGAGCGGGTCGTAATACCACGGGTTGTCGGGGTCGAGCGCAACGGCGCGGCGCAGGCATTCCAGCCCCTCGTCGGGTTTTTCCCGAAGAAGCAGACAGCGCCCCTTGTAATACCACGCGGCATCGCAGAGCGAATCGCGCTGCAGAAGAGAGTCGGCTATGGCAAGGGTGGCGTCCAGTTCGCCCGCAGAATAGTTCTGGGCCATATCCACCTCGCTCGCCCGCGGGTCCGGAGCAATGTCTTCCGGCTCCGGCAGTGCGCGGACGGCCTCTTCGCAAGAGGGGACGGAGACAACGGCATCGGCACGCAGTGAAGGCGCGCAGATGCATGCCGCCGTTAAGGCTGCCAGTATGGAAACGAGGGTTTTCACGGACACAAAAATAGTATAAAATGATTACTTTTGTAAGAAGTTGAACCGATGCCTATGCAACTTTTCGGGAGCAAAAAGCATCTTGCTGACTGGTTGGACGATGCCCGCAAGGGTAACGCCCGTGCGCAGAGGGCCATCTACGACGAGCTTTCGCCGAAGATGTATGCGGTCTGTCTGCGCTATATGGGCGACCGCGAGGCCGCGCAGGATATCCTGCAGGACGCCTTTGTGACATTGTTCTCCAAACTGGATACCTACTCGGGGGAGGGTTCCTTCGAGGGATGGGCCAGAAAGATCTTTGTCAACACGGCACTGATGTCGCTACGCAGGCACGACAACCTGCGTGACGCCGAAGACATAAGCGAAGCCTATCCGATAAGTTCAGGCGAGCCCGATGCGGTCCAGAAGATAGGATACAAAGACCTCATACGTCTCATCGGCGAGTTGCCTCCAGGGTTCAGGACGGTATTCAACCTCTACGTGCTCGAAGGCTATTCGCATAAGGATATCGCCGACGCCCTCGGCATTTCGGAAGTGACATCACGCTCGCAGCTCCAACGTGCACGAGTCATGCTGCAAGGCAAAATCAAGAATCTGTAAGATGCGTAAAGAAACGAATACAGGCATGGAAGAATTCGACCTTATGGTCGCTTCCGCCCTCTCCGAAGCCGAGGTGAAAGCACCCCGGCGCGTAAGGCGTGCCGTGCTCGCTGCAACAGCTCCCGCGAAAGAGCCGGCCGGAGCAGCCTGGCTCTGGGCGGCAGTGGCCTTCGCCTGTGTGGCGGCCTCTGTCCTTTGGCTGCGCATCCCTTCCGAAAAGAATTTCCAGACCGCGCCGGGTGTGGAGATACTTGCTTCGCGCCAGCCTCTCTCCGAAGGCCGGGCCCTTCTTGCCGCCATACCCGATGCAGAGCTCCGCATTCCCGCCAGCCCTGACGGATTCCGCCCGTCAGGAGTTCCCTCTCCAGCCGCGTCGCTTGAGCCCGCCGCAACGACGGCTGCGCCCGCCTTCCCCGAGACCGGCACGACCGTTGGCAAGGAACAGGCGGATGGAGCCGGGGACGGCAACGCAACAGCAGAGAACACCGCCGCGGAAGATGACCGCCGGCTCGTTCCCATCGACCTGTGGGCCGATACCGAAGCCGAAGATTTCGGAGCGCGTTCCCGCGCGGACTCGCGTCTTTCAATTGTAGCCGGAGGCTCCGCCGCGTCGCAGGAATCGCGTTTCGCAGCAGGGTACGATACTCCCATGTATGCCAGCGGCTATACTGCCGCGGGCGTTCAGGAAGACACGAAATCAAACTTCGGCATACCCGTCTCGGCAAATGCCGGAATACGTTATCACATCACCGAGAGGATGAGTATCGGAGCCGCTTTGAGCTGGACTATGCTCTCGCGCGAATTCGACGGCAAGTACAAGACCTCCGAAGGACGCTTCACCAATACGCTTCAGTATGTGGGCGTTCCGGTTTCGGTCTATTACGATATTATCCGGAGCCGTTCGACCCTGTTCTATGCGTTCGGCTCGGCTATGGCCGAAAAATGCATTTCCAACAGCTATTTCCTGCGCACTGAAAGCAATTCGCCGATTGTCAAGGAAAAGGTTGCCGGAATGCAGTACGGTCTCGCCGCAGGCCTGGGCGTGGGATTCCGCCTTGCGGACAATCTGTGGCTGTGCCTCGACCCCGGCATTACCTGGTGGCTCGACTCCGCCCAGCCAAAGAGCGTCAGGACCGAAAATCCCTTCAGTGCGAGCTTCTCGTTAGGGCTTAAATTCGACCTGTAAAAAACGTTTTTCAATAAAAAACGTACTTATGTGACGAAAGCGCTTTGCTCTTCGTCACTTTTTTTATTGTTTTGCCGCAAAATGAACTGCAACTATGAAACTATTATCTTCAGTCACCGCCACAATCCTCATTCTTGCCGCCGCAGCCTCATGCGGCAAAGAGCCCGTCAACCGATATCCCCCGCGCGGGCAGGGGCGCAGCGACGAACCCGCTGACGGCTCTGTAGAAGAACACGTTGAGACCGTTCATGTCATTGCCTGCGGAATCGAGGTCGGCGAAGGCTGCGATTGGCGCACGGACTCCATTCTCTCGGAGCGCAACACTCACGCATTCCTTTTCGAAGACACGCTCCGCATACGGCATCTGACCTCCGGCGACAAGGGAAAGATCGGGCTGGATGCTGACGACCATTACATACTGGATGGCGAACTCTTCACTTCCTATACCGACGGGAAGAGCACCACAATCAAGGCAGGAGGAAGGACTGTCATTTCTTTTGACGGAAAGGAGAAAATCACCGACATATTCATGCTCGGGAGAGACATTTATACGACCGGACTGTTACGCGGTGGCGGATTCTGCCTGCGGTGCAACGGGAAGACCCTGCTTCGACAGACTTCCGGGGTCCCGGGGCCGCTGTATGCCGACCATGGCGAGTTCGGCTTCAGCTACAAATCCGGCGGCAATCTTTACGCCTGCCGTTCGGAGAAACAGGAATCCGTCGCCCCTCCGCTGGGATACGAAGCCCTTGCGGCACGTTACATCGGAGGCCGGCTGTTCAGCGCTTTCCTTTCCGGCAACAAATTGCAGGTGTTCGAAGGGCAGGAGATGGTAAGGGAACTCCTGTTGACGGGCTGCACCGGGCCGAAAGTGGCGGAGTTCAAGGACGTTTCCGACGACTTTGCCCTGTATCTCAAGTGTTCCACCGTCAAGTATCCGGCCGTATTATGCATGCGCCGTGAGGGTCAGGTCAGTTGCACCGGCCCCGGCGACATCTTTGCCTTCTCTGATGACGATGCGGATTTCTTTGCGATTCAGTTGTCGGACAACATACTGGTTACGAGCCGCAAGTCCGGAACTGTTTCGGTGAATGGCGGATGGACTCTTCTAAGCGAAAAATGTCTTGTCGCCCGCGACGGACACGTGGCCCTGGCCCTCAGCCCGCCAAAAGGCGGAACCGCCGCGATATGGCTGGACGGGGAGTTGTACGACCTTGGGGTGAACGGCTATCTGACCGGAATCAGTCTTGCCATCTTATGAGACGCGCCCCGTCGTCACGGACACTTATGTCCACCACGAGAGTCTGCTCGGGGAGAAGGCCCTCAATATTCTCGGGCCATTCCATAAGACACAGGCAGCCGCTGTCGAGATACTCGTAAAGGCCCAGGTCAAGAGCCTCGTAAAGGCGGTTTATGCGGTAGAAGTCAAAATGAAAAACAGGTTTCCCGTCCGCAGCGCGGTATTCGTTGACAATAGCGAAAGTGGGTGAGCTCACCGCGTCACCATCGACTCCGAGGCAGCGGCAGATGGCCGAGGTGAAAGTGGTCTTGCCCGCGCCCATAGGGGCGCGGAAGGCAATCAGACTGTGCCCTTCGACAAGGTCGAGGAACTTTTTTGCCGCGGCATCCAGCTCCGCGAGGCTTTTGACTTCAATGCTGTGATCCATATTTTTATTGCGATGCAAATTTAATCAATCATTCCTATGCTTGTTCATATCAATGCTGCAAAAACCGACGGTATCGATGCTACCAAGGTGACCGTCGAAATAGACATCATCCCGGGAATAGGGATTCACCTCAGCGGCCTTGCCGATGCTGCTGTAAAGGAAAGCCTTCTGCGCACCACCACGGCCCTCGAATCGCTGGGCTTCCACGTGCCGGGGCGCAAGATTATCATAAATCTCGCGCCTGCCGATCTTCACAAACAGGGCAGCGGCTACGACCTGCCCATAGCGATAGGCGTTATCGCCGCATCGGGGCAGCGCTCTTTCCCCGACCTGGGCAAATGGCTGATAATGGGCGAACTGGGCCTCGACGGCTCGGTGCGCGATATCCCCGGGGCCCTGCCGTTTGCCGAGATGGCCCGAAGGGAGGGTTGCCGTGGATGCATCTTCCCGTCCGGCTCAGCCATCGAAGCGGTCGAGGCCGAAGGCATTGCCGTGTATGGTGTCCGGCGGCTCGAAGATGTCGTGGGTATTCTCAGCGGGGCGGCCGATTCCGAAGAATTCGATGCAAAAAAATTGCCCGGGCGATTGTCTCCCTCAGATTGCAGGACCGACGGCAACATCCCTGACTTCAGCGATATCGTCGGGCAGGAAGGTGCCAAGAGGGGCGCCGAAATCGCCTGTGCGGGCTCACATAACCTGATTTTCATAGGCCCTCCAGGCGCCGGGAAAAGTTCTCTTGCCAAGGCAATGGCAGGCATACTTCCGCCTATGACCAAGGAGGAGTCGCTCGTAACGAGCAAAATCTACTCGATTGCGGGCAAGGGGGCCCTGCGTGCCGGTCTGATACGCCAGCGCCCCTTCCGCGCCCCGCATTACAGCGCCTCGCTCACGGCGATAATCGGAGGCGGTGGCTCGGATGGCATCGTTCCGGGCGAAATCAGCCTCGCGCAAGGGGGTATCCTCTTTACCGACGAATTCCTGCAGATGCCCAAAAGCGTGGCGGAAGCCCTGCGCGGCCCGCTCGAAGACCGCAGTGTGACCATCTCGCGTCTCAAGCAGAAAGTCACCTACCCCGCCTCGTTCATGCTTGTCGCAGCCAGCAATCCCTGCCCCTGCGGCTACTGGGGCGAGGGCGACCGCTGCACTTGCAGCGAAGGCCGCCGGCTCGCGTACCTCAGCCGCCTCTCGGGGCCCTTAATGGATCGCATAGACCTTCAAGTCTGGACGCGCGCGGTCAGCACTTCGCAAATCTTCTCATCCGCGAAAGCCGAACCCAGCAGCGCGGTGGCCGGGAGGGTGTGCGATGCCCGGCTCATCCAGCAGCGCCGTTTCGAGGGCGAAGGGATAAGCGCGAATGCCGAGATGACCCGCCGCCATATTGAGCGCTTCTGCCCTCTTGATGCCGACTGCATCGCCGCAATGGAGAACCTTATGCAGAAGCAGGACTACTCGATGCGTGCGTATTTCCGCATCATAAAAGTGGCGCGTACGATTGCCGATTTGGAAGAAGGAGTGGCAGCCCGTGCCGAAGGCCGCTCTCCGAGAACCGATTCGCCGATAAAGCCCGCGCATCTGATCGAAGCTGCCGGGTTCCGTTTTCTCGACCGGAAACTGTCTATCTGAGCAGGAACGGCTCAACAAGGGCGCGGTATTCGGCCGTGCGCCCGTCGGGGGAGCGAGGGTCGCATAACAGAAGTGTTTCTTCGCGGAAGTCAACACTCCTGCGGCTAAGGACAAACTCGGCCACTGTGCGCCGTACGGGCTTTTTCTCCGTTGTGCGTATGCTTACGAAGCGCACTGCGGCAAGAGAGAATGACGCGGCGGTGCGACGGAGCGATGCGGCGGCCTCGGCCGGGACAATCAGCGCGTGGCGGCCGCCTTCGTCAAGATTTTCCTCCGCGAACGCACAGATCTGGGCGAGTGTCAGGCTGACGCTGTGCCTTGCCGCGCATTCCCGCGGGTCGGGATTCTGAAGCGAATCGTCGAAGAAGGGCGGGTTGCTTACTATCAGGTCGAATTTTGCACCGTCTTCGCAGCGGTATCGCTCCAGCGGGCATTCCAGCGCTTCCAGATTGCCCTTCCAGGGCGAAGCGGCGAAATTCGCGGCAGCCTCGCGGGCTGAGGGGCCGTCTATGTCGATGCCTGTGATGCGGAACGCGTTTCCCGCAAGGCGCTGCGCGAGCATAAGGGCTATGACTCCGGTTCCCGTGCCTATGTCCAGCACGCGCGGGCAGCCCTCCGGCAGGCTCGTCAAGGCCCCCAGCAGTACGGCGTCGGTCCCGACTTTGAGGGCCGAGAATTCGTTGCTGACGCAGAATTGTTTGAAACGGAATACGGACGGGGCGGAGGCGTTCTGCCCGGCCGGGTATTTTGATTCGGAAGTCGGAAATGCGTCGGGCATACTGGTCAGAATCCTTCCGTGAAACGGCCGTCCACCATATTGAGGGTGCGGTCGCAGATGGCGCTCAGCGAAGGGTCGTGCGTTACGATGACCGTGGTCTGGCCCAGCGATTCTTTAAGGTCGAGCAGGAGCGAGTGGATTTCGAGCTTTGTGGCAGAATCGAGATTTCCGGTCGGCTCATCGGCAAACAGCACTGCGGGACGGTTCACGAGAGCCCTTGCTATTGCAACCCTCTGCGCCTCGCCTCCGGAAAGTTCCGATGGCTTGTGGCTGGCGCGGCCGTCAAGACCCACCTTTGCAAGCAGGGCCATGGCGTACTCCTTCGCACGGGAAGCGCCAGTGCCGGCAATCAGAGCGGGAATCATCACATTCTCGAGAGCCGTGAACTCGGGCAGCAGATGGTGCGCCTGGAAGACGAAGCCGATGTTGCGGCTGCGGAAAGAGGCGAGTTCGCGCTCCGAAAGGCTTTTCCCGCCACCGAAAACCGTGGTCCCCTTTATGGAAAGAGAACCCGAATCGGGGGAGGAAAGCGTGCCGAGAATCTGCAGCAGGGTGGTCTTGCCGGCACCGGAGGCGCCCATTATCGATACCATCTCGCCCTCGGCCGCGCTGAAGTCAACTCCCCCCAGCACCTGAAGGCTGCCGAAGGATTTAATTATTCCAGAAGCGTTTATCATCTCTTGTCAATCTGCGTGTCCGGCACAAAGATACGAAAGATATTTACTATATTTGCACCCCGCACGGTCAGTGCAATCGGGGTGTGGCGCAGTTGGTAGCGCACCTGCTTTGGGAGCAGGGGGTCGCAGGTTCGAGTCTTGTCACCCCGACTTTTCTTTTCCGGAACCGGCTTCAGGCCGGACGGTCGCGCGCTTACTCTTTCGAGAGAATGCCGTCGATGGTTCCGGCAATGCGGTCCGCGATTTCCGAGTCGCCTCCGTTACGCATTTCTTCGGCAAGATAGTAGGTATATTGAACCGCGTCTTCGAAGCGGTCGCCGCTCCAGTTGTAGAAACGGTAGTAGAACCGGGCCGCATCGATAAGCTCGTTCCCGAGCGCCGTACCGAGTTCGCGGGCCTGCTCGTTCGCCCCCAGCTTGTAGAGCAGCTGGATGGTGCCTATCACCACATAGTCGTTCGAAGTGAATCCGATGGGAATGGTTTCCAGAGGCAGGGCC
>JAZLKT010000093.1:0-51160 GCA_045597785.1 Candidatus Cryptobacteroides sp. | reverse complement strand
GAATACATGATTGATCAGTTCGGTCTTGCCTATCCTTCTCGGAGAAATAATGGCGATATTATTCTCATTGACAAGTAGTGAACGCATATCATCGGTCTCCTGCTTCCTGTCGCAGAAGTACTCGTTTCCGGCATATCCGTTAGTAATGAATGGATTTCTCATATTCAGTTGTTATACTACACCTGCAAAGATATAAAATAATATTCCATTATCATCAAATGATAACCATAAAATAATAATCTTAAATATTCGCAAGATTGGAGCTATTGGTACCCGCAAAAAAGCACGACTTATAGTGTTAGACGGGGGCGTCAGCTGAACTGTGTCAAGGCTGTAAGCTTATGTTATATTTTTACTGCTTATGAAAAACTTCTCGGGGGTCTGCCTTAGCGGCAGGGGCCGACGCGAATTACGGCCGGCGGGCGCCGTCTCGCAGGTCGGTGGCGTGTGAAGAATAATTGCTATATTTGGTGATACAAGAATATATCGATATGGCAAAGATTTACGTGGCAAGCAGCTGGAAAAACAAATATTATGAATCCGTCGTCGGCGAATTGAGGATGGCGGGACATGAGGTGTATGATTTTCGCAATCCGCCGCAAGGAACGGGAGGATTCCGCTGGTCCGACGTGGATGCGGACTATGAGGGCTGGACATTCGGACAGTACCGGGCGGGGCTGAAGAGCCCCGAAGCCGAGCGGCAGTTTGCAAACGATATAGAAGCGCTGGGCTGGGCGGACACATGCGTGCTCGTGCTGCCCTGCGGCAGGAGCGCACATACTGAGGCGGGATGGATGGCAGGACGCGGGAAAAAGACAATCGTCTATATCCCCGAAATGCAGGAAGCCGAACTGATGTACAAACTCTTTGACCTTGTCACGGACGACCTCCAAGAGGTCATATCGAATCTTTAAGCCCGATAATTTTTTGTCGATAATAGTCAAAATTGCACACTACCTTTGCATCAACAAAACAAAGGTAGTTATGAGCAAGACAGAAAAAATCGCAGCAAGCCTCAGGATCGCAGACAATATGATGCACCGCACGAGCACTAGCTCGGACTTCGAGAAACTCTCCGAGATGATGTCCGAGGAGATGCTGAAGCTCATCGAGGAGATGGGCCTCGTGCTGGCCTAAGTCCCCGCTAGCCCAGCAGCGGCAGCAGCTTCGAGATCACGAAGCCAAGGTAGTTGCCGACAGCGTAGCCGACCACGCCGATCGACAGACCGGCGACGAGCACGCGCCGGTTGCGCATCGCGGCCGCTATCATCGGGACGAAAGGCGGCGAGCAGATAAACGCGACGGAGCTGACCACGACAGTGTCGGAGTCGATGCGCAGCGCCTTGGCGAGCAGAATCTGCAGCAGCAGCGAGCCGAAAATCACGAAAGTGAGATAGCCGAGCATGCCGAGGCCGCCGCTGAGATCGAGATTGCGGAAATCCGCCATCGAGGCGACCACAATACTGAACACATATATGCAGTACATGCCGACGTCGTAGGCATACGGCAGCGCCCTGACCCGGGGGATGAACGAAGCCGCAATGCTGAAAGTCGTGAGCGCGAGGATAAACACCGTCATGAACGGCACCTTCGGCAGGAGCAGAGTCACGCCGTAGGACAGTCCGCAGACGACGGCGACCACGCCGACGAGCTTGGCCAGCGTCAGCAGACCCTTGCGGCTTCCGAGCCCTTTGTAGGGATTCTCCCCCGTCTCCGCGGCGATCTCGTCGCCATGGGAAGTCTCGTTGGGGAGAAAACGCCTGAGAGCCTTGATGCCAAAGGCGATAAGCACCATCAGATACAGGAAACTGACCACCATGTCGTAGCCGTTGAGCAGCAGATATGTCTCGTCGGAGACGTCGAGCATCGTCTTGAGCGATGCGAGATTGATCGTGCCGCCAGTGTAGACGCCCGTCAGCATGCCGCCGACCTCTGCGGCTGATGCGCCGCCGCCAGCGTCAATCCCCTTGTGGAAAATAAGATATCCGGCGGCTACGGCCAATACGACTGCGAGTATGCCGGTCAGCAGCGCCAGCAGCTGGCTGCGCGTCTCACTGCGGCGGAAACTGCAGCCGAGCAGCATCAGCGGGATCGCCACGGGCACCATCGCGCTGCTGAGCAGATCCTGGATGCCGGCCGTGCCCCTGGGCAGAGAAAGCCCGGGCACCAGGCCGATATTGCCGATAATGATGCCGATCAGATACAGGATCAGCACCGGGCCGAGCTTGCCCAGCAGCTTCACCTTGCGGCAAGCCCACAGCACTGCCGCGGGCGCCAGCAAAAACACGAGCACGAGCAGAACCTCACCCATAGACTACACACTGTAGGCCTCCTCTGCCGTCTCCTTGGAGAAAATCTTGACGAGCCTTCCGGCGGCGCCCTTGCCGATCACGCCGGCAGCGCTCATGATCACGCCGGGGATGCTCTTGTGGGCATCGACTATCGCGCGCCTGCGGATCGAGCGGCGCGCCGTCTTGTCGCCGAGAGCCTTGGAGCCCTGCAGGATGTATGAGCGGGTGACGTAGCCGATACGCAGCGTCATCAGAGCGTTGATCGCGCCGTCCAGCGCTGAGCCGAGCACGATCCCGGGCAGCTTGAGCCTGCGAATGTGGTCGATAAACCGACCCTCGCCGCCGTTCGCCATGTCCGTGCCGTCCGCGGCGCCGGAGAGATCTATGCCGTTGCTCCACTCCGCCACGTCAGCAGTAATGTCGCCGAGCGCGTCGGAAGCGATATAGGAGAGCAGCGAAGTCGCGAGCACGCGGCCGTAGAGCTTGAGCATCTGCGGACGCGTCGGGCGGAAACCGGAAGCCGCCACGATGTCCCCTATCATCTTGTAGTTGATCGCGATCACCGCCAGCGAGTCCACCTTGCTGTTCTGGGAGATCGCCGTCACGAGGAAAACCGTCTTCGCCCAGTCCGTGATGCGGCGGTTGATGCCGACCACGGCCCCGTCGGCCGTGCGGTCGGCATCACCCTTGAGGCGATACGAGATCTCGCCCGAGATCACCTCCGAGAGCTTTGCCGTGTCTTCGCCGCAGGCGGTCAGCTCGGTCGTGAGAGCCGTACGGTGGTCCTTGCGGGCTGTGGCGTCCTGGATGTAGCCGCAGTTGCGCGCGAGAGCGTCGCCCAGCTCCGTGAGCTCTTCGGGCTTGAGGTTGCCCTCCGTCGAGAGCGCCGGCATCTCAGGGGCGATCTGCACCTTGATCACGGGCACTACGACGAACGCAATCACCACCGCGAGCACGACTCCATAGAAAATGTACTCCACCAGGGGGACCGTCAGCTCGCCGAGCTTGTCTCCGATCTGGAACACGCTGCCAAGAAGCAGAATGCCGACCACTGTCAGCGTGACTGCAAGCACAGCAATAATCGTCTTTTTCATACGTCAAAAACAGTTAATTTCGTTTTACGCCTCTTGTCGCCTCAGCCTCCAGGGGGTTGTCAGGCCAGTAGTGCCTGGGATACCGCCTCCGAAGCTCCTTTCGCACATCAAAATACGTACCTTTCCAGAAACTGCCCAGATCCCGGGTCAGCTGCACCGGCTTGAAGCCGGGCGAGAGCAGCTCCATCAGCACGGGCATGCGGCCTGCGTCCACGCGCGGAGTGTCCGCCATGCCGAAGCATTCCTGCAGCCTCACCCTGAGCACGGGAGCGTCCGCGCCGGGCCTGTACTCCACTCGGATACGACTGCCTGTCGGCACCTCCATGTGGGACGGCGCGAGCCTGTCCACATCGTTCTGCTGCTGATAGCTGAGCATTGACCAGACCACGGCGGACATGTCTATCTTGCGGAATTCGGCGACCGACGAGGCGCCGGGAGCAAACAGCGGCAGCCACTCCCCCACTCGGGCGATCACTGCCTCCGCGCCCACATCCGGCAGCTCCATCTCCGGATGCCACGAAGCCACGGCGGCGATCCGCCGCTGGAGATTCCGGACTTCGTCGGCGAATTCGAACATGCTCAGGCCACTCTTGCGCGCCGCTTCGGCCACGACTCTGACGACGGCCTCGCGCGGCAGGTCGGAGATAGGGCGGGAGTCCACGAGCAGACAGCCGGCGTTGCGCTCGTGGCGGGCTGTCACGCAGCCCCTGCGGGCGTCCCAGAACACATTGTCGCGCTCGCGAAGTCGCAGACGCAGAGGATCGACCGGAGCGGCGAGAAATATCCTCCCCTCGCCGCCCTGGCGGGCATTGAGGCTCGCCACGGCGAGCCATTCGTGGGCGGACATCGGGTCGGCATCGTCCATCGCCGCCGGCTCTCCGCTGGAGAGGATGTAGCGTCCGCAGCCCTCGCTGCGGAGCTTTGCGACCCTCTCGGGCCACGCGGAGGCGACCAGAAGCCCGACATCATAAGGGTCCGGCTGAGAGTCGGACACCCTCACGCCGGCTATATGTGCGTATTGGGAAGCATTGCGGATGATGCGCTGGAAAGCCCTGCCGGCGGAGCCGCGGCGGCGGGCCTCACGCAGGGCGCAGATCCTCTCGCAAAGGTCTGCGCCGGCCGCAGCCACGGGGTCCTTCTCCTCGAGCAGAGCGGCGATATCCGCGGCGAGAGACCTCAGCTCCGAGGAGCCGGAAGTCGCGAGCATCTGGGCGATGCGGGGATGGCAAGGCATCTTGGCGAGGGCCCGGCCGTGAGGGGTGATCGCACCGGAGTCGAGCGCGCCGAGCGAGGCGAGCAGCGACTCGGCACGGGCCACGGCGGGAGATGGCGGCGCGTCTATCCACTGCATGTCGCCGACGGGGCAGCCGCCCCATGCGGCGACGTCCAGCACGAGCGGCGCGAGGTCGGCCTCGAGGATCTCGGGCGTGCGGTTGGGCTGCATGCGCTGCTCAGTGCCGAGGCTCCAGAGGCGGTAGCAGACGCCGGGCGCGACTCGGCCGGCGCGACCGCTGCGCTGCCTCGCCATGTCGAGGCTGACGCGCACGGTCTCCAGCCGGCTGAGGCCGGTCTGAGGGTCGAACACCATCTTGCGGCAGAGGCCGGAGTCCACGACCACCCTCACGCCCTCGATGGTGATCGAGGTCTCGGCGATGGGAGTCGCGAGCACGACCTTGCGCTCTGCCGGCGCGCTGGGCGCAATCGCCAGCCGCTGCTCCTCAAAGGGCAGCATGCCGTAGAGCGGACATATATGGGTGTCGCCGAGCTCGCCAGCGAGCATCTCGCAGCAGCGGCGGATCTCGGCCTCGCCGGGCAGGAACGCCAGGATGTCGCCCTGCTGAGCGCGATGGGCCTGCAGGATCGTACGGGCCACAAGAGCGGCGCAGCCGGCGCCATCGGCTTCCTCGGCAGTGTGGACAATTTCGACGGGAAACATCTTGCCCTCGCTCTCCACGAGAGGCGCGTCGAGCACTTCGCAGATACGCGCGGCATCTATCGTGGCGGACATCACGACTATCCCGAGATCGGGCCTCAGCACGCTGCGCGCCTCTCTGGTGAGGGCAAGAGCCTCGTCGAGGACAATCCCGCGCTCGTGGAACTCATCGAATATCACGACGGACACGCCCTCGAGCGCCGGGTCCTCGACGAGCATGCAGGAGAGTATGCCTTCGGTCAGGACTTCGATGCGAGTGGCAGAGGACACGCGGCTCTCGAAGCGGATGCGGTAGCCGACAGTCTCCCCCACTTTCTCGCCCAGCAGCCACGCCATGCGCTCGGCGACCTGACGGGCGGCGATGCGACGCGGCTCGAGCATCAGGACCTTGCCGCCGTCGGGCAGGCCCTGCAGTATGGTAAGCGGCAGCAGCGTGGACTTGCCGGCTCCCGGAGGGGCGGTCACGACCACGCATCCGCGCTCGGACAGCAGACTGCTGACCCTGCCCGCTATCTGCGCAGCGGGCAGCGACACGCAAGCCTCGTCCCTGAGATGCATATCAGTCTTCCTCCTCTATGCGGGTGGTGGCCACCCAGACTTCGCCAAACTTGCGATGCGCCTGGGGCGTGGGATGGATATTGTCCCAGAGCCAGTAGTGCTTGTCGCAGGAGCGGTCGGCGCGCAGGAGCTCGCTGATCACTCCGGCGAAATCCACGCAGGGGGCGCCGTAGTCGAAGGCGATCGAGCGGACGATGGAGGCAAGGCGCTCCACCACGGGGTCGCTGCCGCCATAGAATGGCGTGCAGAGCACCATCATGGCCGACGGATTGACGGCCAGGGTGCGATCCAGCAGCGAGCGGTATGTGGCTTCCCAGCCGGCGAAGTCGAAGGTGGCGAAATCTCTGCCGCGGCCGTCGTTGATGCCCACAAGGATGGAAACGACGTCGGGGCGGACAGCCAGCACGTCGTCGTCCCAGCGCGCGGCAAGCCCGGCGAGAGTGTCGCCGCCCTTGCCGCGGTTGTAGAAGCGCATGTGCCAGCCGGGATACGTGAGAAGCATGTAGGAGGCCACAAACACGGGATAGCTGTGGCCGTAGATGTGGTTCATGTCGTAGTGGTTGCGCTCGGCGCTGGGGCGGCTGTCGGCCTTGCCCCAGTCGCCGTCCGTGATGCTGTCGCCGATAAAGAGGACGCGCTTGCCGGGGCGCTGCGTGAGGCCGCTGGCCTGCATCTCGTCGTAAACAGCGCGGGCAATGCATTCGGCGCCACGCGCATTGGGATGGACATTATCCTGGAGCATCAGCGAGCGGTCCTGCATGAGAGAGTGGAGGTCGATGACGTCAAACCAGTGGTGGCTGGCGACTTGGCGCACGATGGGGATCACCTCGTCGGCTATCACGCTCTCGCGGATGTCGCCTTCGCAGCCCGTCGCGGGAGGGGGAAGCATGATCTTGAGCGCGGGATGGGAGGGCAGAGCCTTGAGCTCGCGGACCATGGCGTCGAGGCCCTTGCGGAAAGACTCGGGATTCCAGTTGCGGGGCTTGCTGTCGTTGGTGCCGAGCATCAGCACGACGACGTCGGGCAGCCACGCCTTCATCTCGGCGTACTGGGGCTCCCGCATATAGGGGTAATCGCCCTCGAGGGCGCCTATGCGGCCGTTGATGCCGAAGTTGCGGACCTCGCAGGTGCCGCCGAGCATACGGCCCAGGACTGCGGGATAGCAGTTGGTCTCGCGGTCCTCGATGAAGGCTCCGTAGGTGATGCTGTCGCCCACGCAGGCGACGCGGACGGTGGCGCGGCCGGCATCGGCGCGCGCCGCGACTGCAATGGCGAGAGCGGCGAGCGTCAGGAAAATATTTTTGGTCATTGTCATAATCATTGTCCTACAAAATTACTAAATTTGCATAAGTATTTATCAAAACCAACACAGTATGAAATGCTTTTTCTCCCATTCTGCCGTTGCAGTCGCGACGCTTGTCCTCGCGTTCGCTGCAAGTGCCAGCGCCCAGACGGGCAAATCCGGATTCTACAAAGACGTATTCATGGACAGCGGCATCATGATGAACACTCGTGAGGACCTGCCGGCGACCCGCCTGCTCAACCTCACGATGGAGCGCATCAGCACGCAGGAGAACGCAGACACCAATGCTGTGACGCCCTATGACAGGCAGATGCAGGCCGAGAGGATCGTCGGCTCGTCAGTCGACGAAAACGGCGTGCTGCTCTATCCCGACGGAGCGCCGAGATTCAGGCTGTACTACCTCAACGGAGGCAAAGGCGCAGCGCACGGCAAGTCGCTGACGCCCCAGGGTCTCGCCAACATCAGGCAGTTCAATGCCGGAGGCGGCAGCGTGGCGGGCAGCTGCGCAGGCGCCTTCATATCCAGTCTGGGCACGACCAAAGACAGTGTGGGAGTGGACAACCCGGCCTACCTTGGCGTCTACAAGGGCTACACCAACACAACGCTTCTCTACAAGACCTACACCTCCCTTTCGGTCGAGAAAGACTGTCCTCTGCTGCGCTACTACGATTTCGGCGGAGACATGAAGGTCGACAGCGTGCGCCACAACGGCGGATGCTTCCTGCCTCGCGAGAAGCCGGAGGGGACCGAAATTTTGCTGAGATACGACTGTGACACGCTCGAGCACGTACCCGACATCCGAGGCCGCGTCAACACATGGGCATACAAGGAGTCAGCAGCAAAGGGACGCGTGGTGCTGACAGGCTCGCATCCTGAGGCAATCGACAGAGGAGACCAGCTCCAGATGTTTGCCGCAATGATAAGATATGCAATCGACGGCAACGGCGAGCCCGTGCTGAAGGCTGAGCTTGAGGACGGCGCCGAGCGCGTGATGTCGCTCTACACCCACGACGGCGATCCCGCCCACACGAGGATCGGCGACAAGCAGTACCACCACTACTGCATCAAGGTCCCCAAAAAAGCGTCTTACGTCCAGATCGACCTTCGCTCAATCGCCGGTTGGAAAAATTTTGACCTGTATCTGTATGCTTCCGGCAGCGAGATGGCGTTCGACACCAAGGCAACGGACTTCAATATCGCCAAGGGCGTGGACAAGACCATGACAGTGGCCGCGCCGAAATCCGGCAAGCTCTATATTTCAGTCTATTGCGACACGACGGTCGACACCATCGAGACAATATACGGCCAGCAGTACACCGGACGCACTGACGTGCTCAACGGTGTCCCCTATTCGATCAAGGCAAGCATCATCAAGTAGGGAATGGACCAGCCCAAGGTGGAGAGGATGCTCCGGCTGATGAAGCTGATGACCGGCAACACCAGCCTGTCGGTCGAGGAGCTTGCGCGTCGGCTCGAGACCAACTACAGATCCATCTACCGCTACATAGATTCGTTCAAGGAAGCCGGATTCGTGGTGAGGAAAGTGTCCCCTGGCGTCTATCAGCTAGTCAGCATGGACAAGAGGATGACCGACCTCAACAAAGTCGTGTATTTCTCGGACGAGGAGGCTTCGATCGTCGGTCAGCTGATCGAGGGCCTGGACAACACCAATTCGCTCAAGCGCAATCTCCACCGCAAGCTCGCGTCGATCTACGACTCCGCGCCGGTGACCGACTTCACGGGCAAGAGCGCCAACGCCCAGAACGTGCGTGAGCTCTCGGACGCCATCAGGCGCCGCCGCCAGGTGGTGCTGCACTCCTACAAATCCTCCCACTCCGGTCTCGCGCGGGATCGCCGCGTAGAGCCTTTTGAGTTCACGACCAACTACATCCATGTCTGGTGCTACGACCTCGAGGACGGCAAATGCAAGATGTTCGGCGTGTCGCGTATCGGAGAAGCAGAGGTGCTCGAAGACTACTGGGAGCACATTGCGGAGCACCACACAGAGCCGGTGGACATATTCAGGATGCCCGGTCGCAAGAAGACCCGCGTCACTCTCAGGCTCGGCACGATGTCCAAGAACCTCCTGCTCGAGGAGTTCCCTCTCGCGGAGAAGGAGCTGCGCCAGGAGGGCGAGAGCTGGGTGCTGGAGACCGACGTGTTCTCGATGAAGGGAGTCGGGCGGTTTGTCATCGGCCTCGCCGACGACATCGAGGTGGTCGACTCCCCCGAGCTCACGGAATACATAAAGGGCTTCGCGGCAAGGTACCTCAGTCTCTGATTCGGAATATCGCAGATATTGGCTATATTTGTATCCTGTTTTACGAAATAGAAGTGGAAGAAAGAAAAATCTGGAAGCACTACGCTGACTACACGTTCTTCAGGCCCTACATCCAGTGGACCTTCAGGACTTGCTACTCCAAGGTCAACGTCATCGACGTAGACAAGATACCCGATCCAGCCGAAGCGTCCGTCATATTTGCGACCAACCATTGCAACACACTCATGGACGCTCTCACACTCCTGCAGTCCCGCAAGGAGCCGACGGCTTTCGTCGCGAGGGCGGACATCTTCAAGAAGCCGTTTTTTGCTCATATACTCAACAATCTGAGGATACTCCCCATCTACAGGCAGAGAGACTGCGCGGACTCAACGACCAAGAATATTGAGATTTTCGCCAAGATCACGGAGTGCGTGGGCAAGGGCATGGCTTTCGCGATTTTCCCCGAAGGGACGCATCGCGCGCGCCGCAGCCTGCTTCCGCTCCGCAGGGGCGCGATGCACGCCGCCCAGCTCGCTCTGCAGTCCAATCCCGAGCGTCCCGTCTATGTCGTGCCGGCTGGCATCACCTACGAGGACTATTTCAATCTCATGAGGCCCGTCACGATCAAGTTCGGCGATCCGATTCCCATCCAGAACGGCTGCGACTCCCAGGAGATGACCGATATGCTCGCACGGAAGATGTCTGAGCTCTTTGTGTGCTTCCCCGACGACGAGAATCTCGCCGCAAACGAGAAGGCCTACGAGCAGAGCGTGACTCCGCGCTACGGCTTCTGCCACTGGATACTCGCGGCGCTCCTGCTGCCCGTATTCGCGCTGACAGGATTCTTGTGCCTGCCTATGCTTCTTGCGACTCTCTATCTAAAGAAAGGCCTCAAGGACATGGCGTGGATCAACACGATGAGGTTCGCGACCAAGCTCGCTCTCACGCCTTTCACGGTTGCGGGCGCACTGATTGCGGGTCTTATCCATCTACCCTGGTATTTCGCGATAGCGCTGGCTGTGCTGACTCTCTATGCGCATCCGGTGTTCTACCGCATTCTGATATTCTACAAGCTGCTTCTGCGCGGCAACAAATAGACTATGGCCAAGTTTGTCCCCACTCCACACAACGCCGCCGATTACGGCGAGATAGCGCGTACTGTCATCATGTCCGGCGACCCGCTGAGGGCGAAGTATGTCGCTGAGCACTACCTCGATGGAGCAGTGGAATACAACGAAGTCCGCGGCATGCTCGGATTCACGGGGACATACAAGGGCAAGAAAGTCTCGGTGCAGGGCCACGGGATGGGCATCCCGTCGATAGGCATCTATTCGTACGAGCTGTTCAACTTCTACGACGTGGACACGATCATCCGCGCCGGCACCTGCGGATCGCCCGACCCGGCGATCCCGATCGGCACGCTCGTGCTCGCCGAGTCCGCGTGCACCGACTCGACCTACGGCTATCAGTACCGGCTGCCGGCCGGGCATATTTCGCACGCCGACCCCGCCCTGCTCGCGAGAGCAGTCTCGCTCGCCGAGGTGCGCGGGCTCGACTACCGCAAGGGCCGCGTGTTCTCTTCGGATGTGTTCTACGACCCTCTCGGGACGCAGAAGGAAATCATGAGCAGCGGCATCGCCGGCGTCGAGATGGAGTCGCACGCGCTCTATGTCAATGCGGCTTACCTTGGCAAGAAGGCCCTCACAATCCTCACAGTCACAGACAATCTCGCCACTGACGAGCACCTCTCAGCCGCCGACAGACAGAGCGGAATGGGGAGGATGCTGGAGTTCGCGCTGGAGCTGGCATAGCAAAGCGGCACACGCTTTGCAATAACTGGCTTCGAATCGTTAAACTCCTAGATTATGAAAAGGTCAGTTATTATCGCAGCATTGATGGCGCTTCTCGCCATATCTGCATCAGCCCAGGGCAGCGGCAACCATTCCCGCTCCGCAGGCGGTCGCGGAAATCAGCCGGCCCACATCTCCAACAATACAAATCACGGTGCCAACACCAGATCGTCCATGAGCGCTCCGAGCCGCCAGGCTCCGAGCCGCTCCATGCAGCCCGGCGGAAAGATGGCTCAGCAGCCCCGTCCCGGCGGTGGACAGCCCGGCGGCCAGCCCCGCCCCAATGTCCAGCAGCCCCGTCCCGGAGGGCAGCCGCACGCCGACTACAGGCCGGCTCCTGCCCCTCAGCACCGCGGCCCCGGCTACAGACCGGCTCCTGCGCCTCACGGCCCCGCTTTCAGGCCGGTCCCGCCTCGCCGCCACGTCGGCATCCGTCCGCCGATGCCTCGCCGCAGGATCTACTCCCACGTCGAGCTGAGCCTCCGCACCAATGCCTGCCGCATCATCGTCCAGACCCCTTTCTGGAGCCGCGACGAAGCGATGGACTACGTCCTCGGACTCCTTGACGAGAGATGCTACGACATCGAGAACATCACCTCCAACACGATCACGACCTGCACGGCTCCCGTGCCCACCGGTTTCGCCTGCGAGGATATCTTCTCCATGAAGTTCGTCTTCTCCAACTCTCCCGAAGGCATCAGGGTCGGCATCACCTCCAGATGGTGGGCCTACGGACTCTCCGGAGCGTTCTGCAACCTCATCTTCCAGCCCGACTCCCGCTACGCTTCCTACTACGCATGGAACGTCCTCGAAGACATCGCCGCAGACCTCCCCCACACCTACATCCACTACAGGTAATCCCCCGTCGATTCCTGTATCCACATACAACCAAAAAAGGCTTCGAGTCCCCCTCGAAGCCTTTATTTTCCAATGACCACTAATAAAGCGGAGGTTTCTGATCTCCGATAAGTGATTCGAATTTGAAGTCCTGCCCGCCACGGGCACTCCAGAACTCCTCTTTGGCCTTTCGCAGAAGACCCGGATCCGTATAAAGCTCCAAAGCGGTGAGATAGTATATCTTACCGACGTTGATAACAGCCTTGGTCCCTATTGTCGTGCCCGACACAGCGGCCTGCTGCCAGCAGTGGCCGGAAGAGCCCCTGGTGCAGGATGCGACATACAGCTTCGACATCGGAGCCATGAACGACACGCTTCCGGCATCCGACATCGACCCTGTCATCACATATGGTTCGACTTTCTGAGAAACGGTTGCAAAATTCCCGAAATCTTCGGGATCACATCCCGAATTCCTGAGAATCTCACGGCAGAAATTCTTCTCCTCCTCGTTGAGTATCACACCGCCCACCTCTTTCTGCTTCTCACATACGACATTGCAGAGCGTCTCATTGACAAGCAAGGGATAGCTTCCGTTGACCACCTCATATGACATTGTCGTGCCTGTCCCGAGCGCAGCACCTTCTGCAGCCGCTATCAGTCTGTCGACAACCTCCTTCATACGCTCCACCTTCGGATGGCGGATATAATATTGGACGGTGGCTTCATCCGGCACCACATTGGGAGCCGGGTTGGTGTTTACGACGGCGTAGTGGATGCGGGTGTCCGGCTCGACATGTTCACGCATCAAGTTCATCATATAGTCGAGGGCCTCCACCGCATCGAAAGCCGATCTTCCCTGCCACGGGACAGCTCCGGCGTGGGCTGATTTGCCCTTGAACGTGAAGTTTATCGCCATACAGGCGCAACCTGTGCTCAGATTAGTGGCATTCTTCTCGCTCGGATGCCAGATAAAGACGGCATCAAGCCCATCAAACACACCGTCCCTGACCATATAGTTTTTTGCACCTCCGCTCTCCTCGGCCGGACAGCCAAAGAGCTTCACAGTGCCTTCGTGGCCCAGAGCGAGCCACTTGGAGATGGCCACTGCGGCTGCAGTGGCACCAGCTCCAAGCAGGTTGTGGCCGCAGCCATGACCGCAGGTCGCATCCGGATCGGGCTGTTTGTAGGGAATGGGCAGCTGAGAAAGTCCCGGGAGAGCATCATACTCGGCACATATACCGATTACGGGGCCGCCTTTTCCAAAAGTAGCGACAAAGGCCGTCGGCATCCCATCAACACCTTTCTCAACGGCAAACCCGTTCTCCTCAAGAAAAGCAATCAGCGCTGCACTGCTCTTGTATTCCTGGAATCCGGGCTCGGCATATGAGTGAATAGACTTCTGGAGATTGTCGAAATCATCAAAATGGCTATCGAGATATTCGATCCCCACCTTGTCCAAGGCTGCAGGCCGACGCTTGTCGGGAGTGGCAGCAACCGGCACTGTCACCAAAAGAAAAACCGCAACAGCAATTTTCTGTAAATTAGGAGTTCTCATGTAATAAATCTTGTCTGTTGAAATTTACAAACCCAAAGTTAATAATTTTCGCAAATCATCTTCTTGATGTACGGGGCAGAAAGAAGGCTCGGCCTGCCGCTGCGTTTCCGGCGGAAGGGAGCGTGCAAGCGCGACCGACAGGAAACTCCGGCAGGGGCGCATCGAGGAGAATTGGAGAGAAATGCCTAAATTTGCCGGGTCTGCTATAAATAACATATGAAACAACTCCTGACCATTTTATCACTCCTGATAGGTTTCTGCATTGCACCGGACACGGCGGCACAAGACTACGAAAAACTTTCACCCCTGACGCTTCTCAACCGTTCGGTGCTCGACAAGAGCGGCCGAGCCATCCAGCGCGATGACATCGCGACTCGGTCTGCCGTCTCACGGCTGGCTTCCGAGGCTGATCAGCTGATGCAGCGCCAGGTGCCTTCGCCGACAATCAGCGACACCGATGTGCTGAAAGCAGTATGCAGCGAAGCACTGACCCTCGGCGAAGCCTACTACCTCACAGGCCAGGAGAAATATGCCGCCAAAGTGTATGACTACATCCGCCCGTGGCTGACCAACCAGTCCACCCGCCTATCGCCGCAGTTGCCTGCCACCACCGACTTTGTGGCGATGAGCGAAATCATCGACATGCTCGACGGTTATCTGCTCACGGATGGCTCAAAGGCATGGAACGACAAAGACAATGCTGCCATGAGCCAATGGTTCGACGAGCTGCTGCAATGGCTCAAGAGCGATGAGATGATGGCTGTCATGAAGCAGCTTGACGACTATCAGGGCATGGGATACGACATGCTACTCACTGCATCAAAGACATTCTTCGAGAGAGAATGGCTGCATGAGATGAAGGTGTACGTGGACAGCACGACAAAGCCGCGCCTCGACAGGCTCCTCGCCGCTGACGGCAGGATGATGGTCGGCAGCGGCAACGACGTTCTTGGCGAAACCGGGCATATCGTCACGCTTGTGAGAATGGCCCTCATGGCAGAGAAAGCCGGCTCCAACCTTTGGCTGCACGAAACGCCGGACGGCGGAAGCATCCGCCAGACCATAGAGTGGCTGAGCAGCTTTCTGCTCAGCGACGCGGCGTGGGTGGAGAGCGACGTGGCGAAAGAGATCGCCAGCAACTACACATATGTGCTGCTCAGCGCCGCCTGCCCGCTGACGAGCAAGAAACTCCACGAAGAGCGCCTGCGCGCTCTCGGATCATTGCTCGAAGGCAAAGAGGACATAAGCACGCTCCCCTATCAGCTGACCACACCTATCGTGTACGGCACCCTGCTGAGCGACGAGGATTTCTTCGACAGGATCGAGCTCGACACCCCGGGATTGGAGACGGTGAAGGCCGCTCTCGCTTCGGGCGATATCGCCAAGGCCAAGAGCGACTTTGTCGCCTACCTGCGCCACCGCGAGTACCGTTTCGACTGGAACAATGCCGACAACAGCACGGACACCGGCAGCTACGACATCACTGAGGTGACAAACACCGTCGCAAACCTCCTGCTGGGCGAGCAGTTTGGCGACACCGTCATCTGGACGCGCAACAACACTCCCCTCGAATACGAAGAATGGCCCTGGGGCCTGAGCCGCCACCAGTACTGGATCGGGCTGGGCAGAGCCTACAAAGCCACCGGCGACGAGCAGTATGCACGCGCTTTCGTCAATCAGCTGAACAGCTGGATTGACCAGTCGCCGCTGCCGGACTACGACGCCAAGATCGACTATTCCCGCTGGCGCACCATCGAGGCGGGCATACGCACATTAGGAGCGTGGCCGATGGCCTATCTGTACTTCCTCCAGTCGCCGAGCTTCGACGACAAGAGCGTGTTCCTGATGATGAAGTCGTTCTATGAGCACGCCATCCACCTGAGGAAGCACCACCGCACCAACAACTGGCTCTCGATGGAGATGAACGGCCTTTTCCACATCGCGCTGATGTTCCCCGAATTCAAGGAGTCCGCCCACTGGGCGGAATACGCCGGCACGAAGATCTACAAGGAGACCGAGATACAGGTTTATCCCGACGGAGCGCAGGTCGAGCTGACACCGGGCTACCACGGCACCACGCTGAACAATTTCCTCGGCCTGTATTCGATGGCCAAAGCCACCGGATACGAGGGTCTCCCCAAGAGCTTCAGCCAGAAGTTGGAGAACATGTACAACTACTACTTGAAGATCGTGGCGCCCTCGGGCGAGGTGCCAGCAGTCAACGACTCCGGCTGGAACGATGCTCGCGCATCGCTGGCGCAGGGCTTCAGCATGTTCCCCCAACGCACTGACTTCCAGTACATCGCCACATGCGGCAAGGAAGGCACAGAGCCGTCATTCACATCCACATGGATGCCCTGGGCCGGCTGGTACATGATGCGGTCCGGCTGGGGAGAAAACGACATGTACTCGCACTTTGAGGTAGGACCGTATTCGCCCGGCCATCAGCACGAAGACAAGCTCTCGCTTATCGTCTATGCCTACGGCAAACGGCTGATCACCGAGGGCGGCACATATTCGTATGACACATCAGACTGGCGCAAATACATTCTGTCCGCCCGCGCGCACAATGTCAGCAAGGTGGACGGCAAGTACCAGAACCGCCACGACTACGAGCCGGAGGCGGACCTGGAATACTCCCGCGAGCCGATGGCGAACCGCTGGGTGAGCGGCGACCGCTTTGATTTCGGCGAGGGCTGGTACGACGAAGGCTTCGGCGAGGAGGCCGGCATGGCGGACAGAAACGTGGAGCAGTATCGCGCACTGACATTCATAAAGGACAGATACTGGATACTCTTTGATATCTTCACTCCCAAAGACGGGACGAATCACGAGTACGACAGCTATTTCCACTTCGACACGGACAGATACCTTATGGACGGCAATTGCGTGATGTCGGATGACGAAGGGGCGAACATAGCCATAATCCCGTTGCGGAGTGATGCAAAAGTCGAGGTCATCTGCGGACAGACAGAGCCGGAATTGCAAGGCTGGATGCCACTTTGGACCAATGACGGTTACATATACAACAAGGTGGCCACTCCTACCTTCAGCTACAACGAAGCAGGACAGAGCGTGTCTGCATACATTCTCTATCCTCTCAAAGCTGGCGAGAAAAATCCGGCGGAGTCAGTAAGCACGACAGGAAACACCATCACAGTGCGTTTTGCTGATGGGAGTAAAGACCGCATCAAATTCTCCGTCGAGGGGAAGCGGTTGAAGACTCTCTCCTTCAAGTCAAAGGGCAGCCGATTGTCGATACTGAAATAGATGGGCAAAAAGAAGGACGACCAACGATACCGTTGGCCGTCCTTCTTTGTACGCAAGAAGAATTGGCGTCAAGCCTCTCGGAGAGAGGCGATCATACGTCCTGGGTCTTCGGACTTGAAGACGGCGCTGCCGGCAACAGCTATGTCGACACCGGCTTCACGTACTATCGAGGCATTGGAGGCTCCAATGCCTCCGTCGATTTCTATGAGAGTGGAAGCTCCGCGGCGGACAATCTCCGCCTTGAGCTCGGCGACACGCCCGACTGAGTCGGGGATGAATTTCTGGCCACCGAAACCGGCGAAGACAGACATGAGAAGGATGTAGTCGGCCTTGCCGATGTATTTGTAGAGCTTGGAGACAGGGACATCGGGATCCACGGCGACTCCGGCGAGAAGGCCGAGGGAGTGGAGATCATCTATGAAACGGCCCGTGCGAGTGCCTGCAGCTTCGAGATGGAAAGAGCACATCTGGATGCCGAGGGCTGCGACCTTGTCGAACCAGTGCTGAGGCTCGACGACCATGAGATGGGCGTCCATAGGGATCGTGGCGATCTTTGAGAGGGGCTCGAGGACGCTGAAACCGAAGGAAATGTTGGGGACGAGCGAACCATCCATCACGTCAAGATGGATGATATCAGCATTAGCGTTGAGCATACGGACGTCTTTCTCGAGATTGAGGAAGTCCGCCGCCAATAAGGAAGGGGCTATTTTCATAGGCTATCTCTGGGCGGGAACGAGCATCTGCTCGATATCGCTCACATATTTTTTGAAGGATCTGTCCGTGGACATCAGATCGGAGACTGTCGTGCAGGCATGGAGGACAGTGGCATGGTCCTTACCGCCGATCTCGGCGCCAATCGTGGCGAGAGAGCAATTGGAGATGTACTGACGGCTCAGATACATTGCAATCTGGCGGGCCTGGACTATCTGGCGCTTGCGGCTCTTGGAGAGAATGTCGTCGCGCGTGATGTTGAAATAGTCACAGACGACTTTCTGGACCTTGTCGATGCTGAGATCGATCTTCTCCTCGCCGACAATCTTCTCGATGATGTCGCGCGCAAGCTCGATCTGGTCGACATTGCGGTGGACAGCGGAGTGGGCTATCACGGAAATCAGCGCGCCCTCAAGCTCACGGAAATTGGTCTTGATGTTGGTCGCAAGATACTCGGCAACTTCATCGGAAATCTCCACCCCCTCGCGGAAAGCACGGGACTTGAGCATCTGGAGACGAGTGCGGTAGTCGGGATGCGAAAGCTGGACCGAGAGACCCCACTTGAATCGGGAGAGGAGCCTCTCCTCAAAATTCTGGAGGTCAACCGCAGGACGGTCGGATGTGAATATCAGCTGCTTGCCGTTTTGGTGCAGATGGTTGAAGACGTTGAAGAAGGCATTCTGGCAGCCCTGGCCCATCAGATCCTGGATGTCATCCACTATCAGCACGTCCATGCGCATATAGTACGCGAGGAAGTCGGTCAGCTTGTTGTGGACATTGACGGCATCCATATACTGAGTCTTGAACTCGTTGCCCGTCACATAGAGGACTATCTGGTCGGGGAACTTCTCCTTGATCGAGATACCTATCGCCTGGGCCAGATGGGTCTTGCCAAGACCGGGACCTCCGAAGATAAACAGAGGATTGAAAGGGGTCTTGCCAGGAGCGGCGGAAATATTGACACCTGCGGTCACGCCCATCTTGTTGCACTCGCCTTCGATGAAGTTGGCGAAACAGTAGACGGGATTGAGCCTCGGGTTGATGTTGATTTTGTGGAGACCGGGATACACAAAGGGGCCGGGATTGCCGGCGGGAGTGTACGAGCCCATCGAAATCGGCTTGTTGGTCGGAGTGAGAGTCTGCTGGGCAGGCACTCTCATCGCGGGCTGGGAAGCGACGGGGCGGATCTCGTAGACAAGGCGGGCATCGGAGCCGATCACACGCTTGAGGGTCATCCGTATGACATCGAGAAACGCTGACTCAAGATACTCGCGGACAAAGTCTGAGGGAACGGAAACAGTAAGCGTGGACTCGACGAAAGAGACGGCACGCACGGGAGAAAACCACGTGCGAAACTGCTGAGGTTCAACAATCTGCTCAATGATGCGCAGACAGTTGTCCCAAACGTCGATATGTCTTTCTTTCTGTTCCATAAGATTGCAAGTGCAAAAGTGGGGAAAAAAATCTTATAAAAAAACTTATTTACTATTGTTTTTTATGTTTTTTCGCATTAAAATATTGAAACTACACTAGCCTAATCACCAAAACAAAGTGTATTGACTATCAATATGTTACGGGGCGCATAAATATGTAACTCCGCATTTTTACGATAGTTACTATTTTGAATGATTCCAAATAAGCGATTTAAATGTTTTTTTGCCCTCCACACGCGTGAGACGGGCAAAAATAAAGATTTAAATCGAACTATTTTTTGTGGATTCGGGTAGTCTCCCCTTCTATCTCGACAATGAACGCATCAGGATAAGTTTTGCGGATTGTTGATAAGTGTGAGGAAACCTCAGAAAGATCGGCGGAAACAGAAATAATATATTTGTATACGGCACCGGCCTTGATCACCTTGGGAGTGTAGCCAAGAAACTTCGAGGACTTGGCTGGAATCACGGAAGAGCCTGCAAAAATCTGGACGCCGTAGAGCAGCGACGAGGGAGCCTGCCCGGAGGCGGGAACTGCGGGCTGTGCGTCAGCGGGCTTCCCGGCGGGAGCGGCAGAGCCGCTCGTGACCTCTACGGGGATGGAGCCCTCGGATGCGCCGGCGTTGAGGCTTCTGTCGTAGCTTGCCTTGTATTCCTTGAATGCCGAGAAAAGGCGGGAGGCCAGCGCCTGACGGCACTCCGGCTTGCGGATGGCCTCGAGATCAGTCGAATTTGAGATGAAACCCAGCTCGACCAGAGCCGAAGGCATGGATGTGCGCCAAAGCACGAGGAAAGGATCCTGGTGGATGCCGCGATCGGTCTTGATCGGGCCTCCGAAGAGGTTGTCCTTGACAGACTGGGCGAAGCTCAGGCTCTGCTCGCGGTAGGCATTCTGCATAAGCTGGAGGAAAATGTAGGACTCGGGATCGTTGGGGTCGAAACCCTCGTATGAGGCGGAATAGTCGTCCTCGAGCATGATCACGGAGTTCTCTCGCTTCACGGCCTCCATATTCAGCTCGTACAAGTCGGTGTTCTTGCGGCTCGACTGCCCCATCACATGGACTGAATAGCCATGGGCGGAAGTCTTTTTGGCAGCGTTGACATGGATCGAGATAAAAAGATTGGCATTGGCTTTGTTGGCAATGTCAGCTCTGGTGGTCAGAGGCACAAAAACGTCTTTGTCTCTCGTGAGGATCACCTTCACGTCGGGATATTCGCTGCGGATCATCTCTGCGAGGCGCTTGGCGACATCGAGGGTAATGGTCTTTTCCTGAGTCTTCCTGTCGGCGCTGATTGCCCCGGGATCCTTGCCGCCGTGGCCGGCGTCGATCACGACAGTGGAGAGCTTGAGGCCGTCACCTGCGGCCGCCTGCACGAACGTAAAAGCGAGCGTGAGCAGTATGCAAATTGCGCGTTTCAATAATTATATGTATTTTTGTAGATTGCAAATATAAGCAAAAAGTTGAATTGAAGAAAGTAGGACATATTCTTGCGCTGATACTGCTGCTTGCGGTGTTTTGCTCGACCGACGCGCTGGCCCAGAGGCCCAGGCGCGGCAGGGAGCAGCACCAGTACGGAGTGCCGCAGGCCAAGAAGATCGTCCCTCCGGACTCTCTCGAGCTCGCGCGCAGAGACTCTCTGCACGTCGTCGACTCCCTCCACAAAATCGACTCCGTCGAGCTCCTCGGCAAGAGCTCGCTCGAGCGTCCCGCCTTCTCCACGGCGCGCGACTCCATAGTCGAAGTGTTCACCGACGGCCACAGACTGATCTACTACTACGGCGACGTGACGGTGACCTACCAGGATCTCAAGCTCTCGGCAGAGCGCATGGACTTCGACATGAACACGGGAGTCGTCCATGCATACGGCGTGTACGACTCGCTGTCGGCCGAATGGAACGGCCTTCCCGTGATGGAGCAGGGCGGCAAGACCTACAACATGCAGGAGGTGCGCTACAACTTCAACACGCGCAAGTCTTTCATCACCAATATGTCCACGCAGGAGGACGAAGCAGTGCTCCAGGGCCAGAACATCAAGATGATGCCCGACCAGTCGATCAACCTCGAGCACGGACGATACACCGTCTGCGACTGCGAGCATCCCCACTACTACCTAGACCTTGCGCTCGCCAAGACCATCACGGAGCCGTCCCAAAAGACCGTCTTCGGCCCCGCCCACATAGTTGTCGAGGACGTCCACATCCCCTTCGTGGGCCTCCCGTTCGGCTTCATCCCCAAGCGGCCCGAGAGGGCCACGGGCCTCCTGATGCCGACCTTCGGCCAGGAGGAGACTCGAGGCTTCTATCTGCGCGACATGGGTATGTACTTCGTGTTTGGCGACTACCTCGACCTATCGGTCACGGGAGACTATTTCACGCTGGGCTCCTGGGCTCTCGACATCAACTCCCGCTACAAAGTCAACTACAAGTTTAACGGCAACTTCTCCTTCAACTACTCCAACGACCAGGGAGGCGAGAAGGGCACGCCGGAGTTTTTCAAGACCACCAACTTCGGTGTGAAGTGGTCGCACACTCAAGACTCCAAGGCCCATCCGGGCACGACTTTCAGCGCATCAGTCAACTTCTCCAGCCCCTCCAACAGCCGCTATAACTCCCGCTCGGTCAACGAAGCCCTCCAGGCGCAGACGTCCTCGTCCATCTCCTACGGCCACAACTGGAACGGCAAATTCAACTTCAGCGCCAACCTGATGCACTCCCAGAACACCAGGGACTCCTCATACACCTTCACCCTGCCCAACTTCACCTTCTCGATGAGCACGATCTACCCGTTCAAGCAGAAGAACCGCGTGGGCAAGGAGAAATTCTACGAGAAGATCAGCATCGGCTACAACACTTCGTTCCAAAACAAGATAAGCTTCAAGATGTCGGAGTTCGACCTCAAGAACCCCGAGTTCCTGGACAAGTTCCAGAACGGCATGAGCCACAACTTCAGCATCGGCCTGCCCAACTTCCAGCTTCTCAAGTACGTAAGCGTCAACCCCAGCGTCAGCTACTCCCAGAGTTGGTTCTTCCGCGCCACAGACTACCACTACGATCCGGCCACAGACCAGGTCGTGGCGGACAAAAGCGGCGCTTTCAGCCGCCTGGGCATCACCCAGAACTACTCGGGCGGTATCTCCATGAGCACGCGAATCTACGGTATGTTCAACTTCGGCAACTGGAACAAAGTGCAGGCGATACGCCACGTGATCTCGCCTTCGGTCACGATGAGTTTCAGCCCCGAGAAGGGCACGTACGCCAACGGCTACCGCACGCTCTACTACACCGACTCCCACGGCGCCGACAAGGAGTACCAGTACAACATCTACAACGGCCAGATGGGCTCGATCCCCGGCAGAGGCCGCTCTGCGACCGCTTCGATCTCGATAGGCAACAACCTCGAGGCCAAGGTCCGCGACTACGCCGACACCACGGGCAAGGGCTCCAAGAAAGTCAAGCTCATCGACCAGCTGACCTTCAACACCAGCTACAACTTCCTTGCTGACTCCCTCAAGATGAGCACGGTCAACGCGAGCATGAGCACCAATCTCTTCGACAAAGTCAACATCAGCGCGAGCGCCAGCCTCGACCCCTACGCAGTCGACGCGATGGGCAAGAAATACAACCAGTTCGCCATCCTGCAGGGGCAGGGCCTCGCCAGGCTCAACAGCGCTTCCGTTTCCGCGTCCTACTCCATCTCGGGCAAGGGCACCATCAACGGCAACGACGGCTCAGGCGGAGGCGGCACCCAAGGTGCCGCAGAATACTACGAGCGAGTGTTCTACCACCCCGTCACGGGCGAATTCATCCCCGGTGGCTGGCTGTACTACACCAATCCCAACGTCCCATGGAGCGTCAACATGAGCGCCCAGATGGCCTACTCCGGCTCCTACTCCTACAACAGGACCACCGAGCATCTCGACAAGATCAACAAATACACCGCGACCTTCAGCGCAAGCGGCAACATCAAGCTCACGCCGAAGCTCAACGTCAATGCATCCACGGGATTCGATATCATAGCACGGGAGATCACGACCACGCAGTTCAGCGCGACCTACGACCTCCACTGCTTCAACATCTCCGTGTCCTGGGTGCCTACCGGCAAGTGGAAGAGCTACAGCTTCCGCATCTGCGCCAACGCAGCCTCCCTCGCGGACGTGCTCAACCTCCAGAAGAGCAACAGCTACTGGGACAACTAGCATATGAAAAAGCTGCTCATCATCAGCGGCAAAGCCGCCGCTTTTCTGTTGCTGCTGATCCTGCTGACGGCGACCCTGTCGGAATTCTCCCCCATCTACGACTTCGGGCAGCCGCGCCCGTTCAGCGGCCCGGATATCTACGACCCCTACGCGACGGTCGATACCACCTGGGGCTGGAAAAGAGCCAATTTCCACACCCACACGCGAGTGGACAACATCCTCAATGAGTGCCCTGAGTATCCCGACGTCGTCTATGCCGACTACATGAAGCTCGGCTACGACATCCTCGCCTTCTCCAACCACAACCTCCTCACCCAGCATCCGACCGACTCCAGCCTGCAGGTTGACGTGTATGAGCACGGCATCAACATCTTCAAGCTCCACAAGCTGGTGTTCGCCCCCACGAGGATGATACTCCACGACCCGCTAATCCCGTTCCTGCCGTCCCAGAAGCAGTTTGAGTACGACTATCTCTCGCGCAACGCAGACTTCATCTGCATGAACCATCCCGACAGGACCAACATGATGACGCCGAGGAGCATGCAGCTGCTGACAGGCTACCGCCTGATGGAGGCCGACTCCGGCCCCAGCACCGAGCTGGAGAGATGGGATGAGGCGCTCAGCGCCGGCCACTACTCATACTGTCTCACGGACGACGACTGCCACGACAGCGGCAACCACCGCAAGATAGGCATCCGCTGCTCATGGCAGAACGTACCGGATGCGAGCTGGCCCAGCCTCAAGGACGCCCTGCTCAGCGGCCGTTTCTACTCCATGAGAGTGCCGGACTTCGGCGACGGCGACTGGGAGGAGAAATACCGCCGCAACGCCGAGCTGCCGCGAGTCGTCGCGATAGGCGCGAGAGGCGACACCCTCCGCATCGAGCTCTCCGAGCCGGCGGAGTGGATCAAGTCGGTCGGCCAGGGCCATGAGACTCTCGACTCGCTCTGCTCGACTGCCTCGCTGACCCACATCATGTCCCCAGACGAGCCATACGTGCGCTTTGCAGCGCATTTCGCCGACGGCGTGTATATCTATTCCAACGCATTTGCGCGCTACGACAGCGCGCGCTGCGACTCCCCATACGTGGTCGCGCCCCACAGCGTCAACATTCCGCTGACCATTCTTTTCAACCTGGGCCTGCTTGCCCTGGCGCTGCTCTTTGCTCTCGCCGCGGCAAGACTGTTTAAACATTGATCCGCTCATATGGCACGCAAAAACTTCAAAGACATCTTCAACAACGTACGCCTGTCGGCCTTCTCGGCCGTACTCAGCATACTCACGGTGCTGCTGTTCAACCTCCCCTTCTTCCACAGGGCTGTCCAGCACATCGAGCCGGGATTCAACGGCATAGCGATCATCGCCTGCCTCGCCGTCCTGATGCTGATCATCAATTTCTTCGCCTACTATATCATTCTCTACCTGGGCAGGTTCGTTGGGAAGATCATATTAGCCATAATGTTTATCATCAACGCCGGCTGCCTGTATTTCATCAACACATACGACGTGCTGCTGGACGACACGATGATGGGCAACGTCTACAACACCAACTACTCCGAGGCCACAAGCTACTTCTCATTCGATGCGGTCCTCTACATCCTGCTTCTCGGCGTGCTCCCCTGCATCCTCATATTCGCGGCAAAAATCAACTACGGCAGCCTCAAGAAATTCTTTGCAAGCATAGGCATCGCACTGCTCGCGGGCGCGGCCGTCGCCTTCGCCAACATGAGCAACTGGCCCTGGGTGGACCGCAACTCCACGGAGCTCGGCAGCGTCATCCTCCCGTGGTCGTATGTCGTCAACACTTTCCGCTACAAAGCCGAGCAGCGCGAGATGAACCGCGAGGAGATCCTGCTGCCGGACGCCGAGATAACGGACAGCGAGAAGGATATCGTCGTGCTCGTGATCGGAGAGTCGGCAAGGCGCGACCATTTCTCCCTCTACGGCTACGAGCGCGACACCAATCCCCTGCTCGCCGCGACCGAGAATCTCAAGGCATACAAGGCCGTCTCCAACGGCACATACACGATTGCGGGCGTCAAGGCCATACTCTCCCACGAAGACTCCGGCAAGCTCTACGAGATACTCCCCAACTATCTCTATCGGGCAGGCGCCGAGGTCATCTGGCACACCAGCAACTGGGGCCAGCCGCCTCTCCACATAGAGAACTACCGCAACAGAGACGACCTCAAGCAGGAGTATCCCGAGATAGACATCAACTACGACGAATGCCTGCTGGCAGGTCTGGAACAGGCCATAAAGGCGACGGACAAGGACAAAATCCTCATCATCCTCCACACCAGCATCAGCCACGGCCCTCTCTACAGCAGCAAGTATCCCAAGGAGTTCGAGGTGTTCTCCCCCGTGTCCACGAGCGTCGAAATGTCCTCCGTGGACAGAAACGAGCTGCTCAACGCCTACGACAACAGCATCATCTACACCGACTATTTCCTCTCAAAGATCATAAGCGGCCTCAAGGCCATGCCAGAGTGGCGCAGCTGCATGATGTTTGTGTCCGACCACGGCGAGAGCCTGGGCGAAAACAATCTCTACATGCACGGCGTGCCGATGTCCATCGCCCCCGCCGAGCAGTATGAGATTCCCTTCATAGTCTGGACTTCGGACGGGCAGACCCGCTACAAGCAGAAAGAGAGTCTCACTCAGTTCAGCGTGTTCCACAGCGTCCTTGGCTTCCTCGGCATAAGCAGTCCCGTCTATGACGAAGAGCTGAACATCTTCGAATGAGCGGGATCCTCTTTATAGTCAACCCCGTCTCGGGCAGGAAAGGCAGCAAGAAGCGCATTGTCGCATTTCTTGAGGCCACAGGCCATCGCGTGGCGTTCTCGGAGTATGCAGGCCATGCGGAAGTGCTCGCGCGCGAGGCTGTCGAAGACACAGTCGTCGCCGTCGGCGGCGACGGCACGGTCAACGAAGTCGCGCGCGGCCTGATCGGCACGTCCAAGACTCTGGGCATCATCCCCTGCGGCAGCGGCGACGGCCTAGCCCTCTGCCTCGGCATAAGCCGCAATTTCCGCAAAGCATACAAGACCGTGGCCGCGGGCCACGCCGTGCCGCTCGACTGCGCGCAGATCTGCGGCCGTCCGTTCTTCTCGGTCTGCGGCACGGGCCTGGACGCAATCGTGAGCGAGAAATTCGCCCGCTCATCCACGCGCGGACTGCTTACGTATATCAGGTACGCGCTGGAGACATGGCACAATTTTGAGCCTGAGCGCTGCCGCATCGTCGTGGACGGCAGCGAGCACGAAGCCGAAGCGGTGCTGATCACCGTCGGCAATTCGGACCAGTGGGGCAACGGCGCGAGGATTGCTCCGCAGGCAAGCTGCGGAGACGGTCTGCTGGAAGTGACCGTCGTCGGAACCTTCAAGAGCGTGGAGATCCCCGCTCTCGCGTGGCGGCTGATGACTGGCAGCATCGACAGAAGCAAGAGAGTCTGCACGCTCAAGGGCCGGCAGATAACAATATGCCGGACCTCGGAAGGTCCGGCACATTATGACGGGGATTGCTTCGCGGCGCCTCAGGAGCTAAGCATCGGTCTTATGGACACGCAGCTGAAGGTACTGGCACCCATCCGCTAATAATCGTAGTATTTCGCTTCGCGGGGAGAGACCTTGGACATGTTGTCCAGCAGGTCCTGGTTGGTCTTGTACTCGTCCATCAGCTGAAGCATGAAATTCATCGCTTCGATAGGATTCATGTCCGCAAGAAGCTTGCGGAGTATCCATATTCGCTGGCTCTGTCCCTTGGGATAGAGAAGGTCGTCGCGGCGCGTGCCGGAGAGCACGATGTTGACTGACGGGAAAATCCTGCGGTTGGAGAGCGATCTGTCGAGCTGAAGCTCCATGTTGCCGGTGCCCTTGAACTCCTCGAAGATGACTTCGTCCATCTTGGAGCCGGTCTCCGTGAGAGCGGTCGCGAGGATGGTCAGCGAGCCGCCGCCTTCGATGTTGCGGGCAGCGCCGAAGAAGCGTATGGGCTTCTGGAGGGCGTTGGCATCGACACCGCCGGTAAGAACCTTGCCCGATGCGGGCTGTACGGTGTTGTAGGCGCGGGCGAGCCTGGTGATCGAGTCGAGCAGGATGACCACGTCGTGGCCGCATTCTACGAGCCTGCGGGCCTTTTCAAGAACCATATTTGCAACTTTCACGTGCCTTTCGGCGGGCTCGTCGAAGGTGCTTGCCACAACCTCGGCCTTGACCGAGCGCTGCATGTCGGTAACTTCCTCGGGACGCTCGTCTATGAGGAGGATGATTTCGTAAACCTCGGGGTGATTGTCGGCAATGGCGTTGGCTATGCTCTTGAGCAGCATTGTCTTACCGGTCTTGGGCTGCGCGACGATGAGTCCGCGCTGGCCTTTGCCGATGGGCGAGAACATATCCACAATACGGCACGAAACGTCGCTGTGATGGCCGTGGCCGAGGAGGTTGAATTTCTCGTCCGGGAAGAGGGGCGTGAGGAAGTCGAACGGCACGCGGTCGCGGATGAATTCCGGGGTGCGTCCGTTGATGCTCTTCACGCGTGCAAGAGGGAAGTATTTGTCACCTTCGCGCGGAGGACGTATCTCACCTGTGACGGTGTCGCCGGGCTTGAGGGCGTTCTGCTTTATCTGCTGCTGCGAAACATAGATGTCGTCGGGGCTGCCAAGGTAGTTGTAGTCAGATGAGCGGAGGAAGCCGTAGCCGTCGGGCATCACTTCGAGCACGCCGGTAGCCTCTACTGTGCCCTCGAACTCGGGGGCCTTGGGCTTCTGAGGCTTCTGGTTCTGCTGCTGTTGGTTGTTGTTCTGCCTGTCGCGGGGCTGCTGACCCTGCTGGGGAGCATTACCGTTCTGCTGAGCACTATTCTGCGGCTGTGTTCCGCCCTGGTTTTTCTGCTGCTGACCCTGCTGGGGAGCGTTACCGTTCTGCTGGGTGCCATTCTGCTGCTGGCGGTTCTTCTGCTGGGCGATGCGCTCTGCGGCGCGTGCCATTACAGCTTCCTTGTCAGCGGTGGGGCGCTGCTGCGATTGGTTGCCTTCTGCGGCCTGGGGCTTCTGCTCCTCCTGCTTGACATTTGCCTGGGCGGGGTCCTTTGCGGTCTCGTTCTTCGGCTTGCGGCCGCGTCGACGCTGCTCGTTCTGCTGCGCGGGTGCATTCCCGGCAGGGGCGTTCTGTGCGGGAGCAGCATCTGTTGAAGCCGGCTTCGCCACGTCTGCAGGGGAGGAAACTGGTTCCTTGACAGCTTTAGTCTCCCTGGCGGGTTTGGACTCTTCGGCGGACTTGGGCTCCTTTGCGGCTTTTGATGCCTGCTGATCCTTGCGAGGACGGCCGCGGCGGGGTTTTTCGGGAGCTGCGGGAGCGGCCTGTGCGGCCAGCGTTGCCTCCGTGTCGAGAATAGCCATTGCTATGGCCTCGAGGTCCATTTTCTTTGTCACTTTGATGTTCAGGGAAGTTGCAACTTCTACAAGCTGCTCCCTGTTCATAGCGTTTAAGTCTACTAAACGGTGTATCATATACTAAAATGTGAATATGCGGTAAACGTTACCGCGAATTGTTTGATATTGTCACAAATTGATTGACAGGCGTCGCGCTGACTCAGCGCATTCCTGAAAAGACGGATGCAAATATAGCAAAAATATATGCAACTGCAAACGCTTTTGGACAGCCGCGAGTCACTCGCGTGTGTACAACATACTAGTTGTCCCAGTAGCTGCTGCTCTTGCGGTAGCGAAGGAGGTCGGCAAGCGAGGCTGCGTTGGCCCTTATGAGGAAGCTGTACGACTGCCACTGGCCGAAGGGTACCCACGAAACGGAGATGTTGAAGCAGTGCAGGTCGTATGTGGCACTGAGCTGCGTGGTCGAAAGCTTCTTTGCGAAGAAGTCATAACCCGAAGTGACGTTTATGTTCATCTTTGGGGTGAGTTTAATATTGCCCGACGCGTTGAGCGTCTCGGTCAGCTGGGGGTCTTTCTTGACTATCTTGCCGTCTTCGGCTCCGTAAACGGTCCTGTACGAGAAGCTCGCGCTGAAATTCAGCGACCAGGGCACGTCGGGATTGGTGTAGTAAACCCAGCCTCCGGGAATGTATTCACCGGTAATCGGGTGATAGTAGACTCTCTGGTACCAGTCGGCGGGGGAGCCTTCGCTTCCGCCCTGGCCGTCGTTGCCCTTGAGCGTTCCTTTGCCCGAAATCGAATACGAGGCCGATGCCGAGAAGTTGGTCATGCGCATAAGCCCCTGCCCGGCCTGGACGGCGAACGTGTTGATGCGCCGGGTGGTTGTGCCGCTCGCAGCGAGAGCATAGGGATCGAAGCCGGCGTTCGCACTCAGGTTGACCTTTCCGAAGAGATTGGTGGACATCGTGGCGCTTATGGTGCTGAGGTTGAGCGAGTCGGCAAGGAAGTCGTAGCTGCCGGAGAAACTCATCTGGTCAATCAGCTTGACCTTTTTGCTGCCCTTGCCGGTGGAGTCGGCGTAATCGCGCACCTTCGCCTCGAGGTTGTTGCCGAGGGAGAAGCTCATCCTTGCGCTCTCCTTGCTGCTCGGAGCCGAATTGAGGAGTGCCGATGAGCCGCTGGCGGGAGAGTAGATGTTGTATTCCCTTGTCTGCGTGACTCCGCTAGGGTCGGTATATTCCACCTTGCGCCAGCCGTTGGCGTAGGTGCGCAGGTCGGGAGTGAAGGAGAATGACACCGAAGGTGATACTACGTGCCTTATCGCCTGCACCTTGTGGAACTTGCCGAAGTTGAACATTCCGTACAGGCGCGTGCTGGCCGAAACCGACCCGCTGTAGGTCTGGGTTATCCCGAAATGCGAGAACTGCTTGCCGAGAGTGGAATTCCAGGTACCCTCGGCTGCGTCGTAGCTGTAGTTGTATGCGCGGAAGAACCAGTTCTGCCCGTAGGAAACCGAGGGGCTGAAGTTGATGTACTTGAACAGCTGGAAGCTCGGCAGACCAATCGAGAAGTTGTGGGTCATACCGTTCTTGAACTTGTCCAGGAAGCCTTCCTGCCCGAATTCCTTAGCGTAGAAGTTGATTTTATTCTGGAGCGAAGTGCTGTAGCCGAAGGATATCTTCTCCCAGGGCTTCTCCTTGCCCACGCGATTCTTCTGCTTGAACGGGTAGAAGGTGCTCACGGAAAGCGAGATGTTAGGCAGGGTGAAGGCGTACGACGAATCCCTGGAGTTCTGCGAATGCAGTGCGCTGACCGAAAGGTTGACCTTGCCGCCCCAGTTGTGCGAATAGGAGATGGATGAACTTACCTGGTTCTGCAGGGCCTCGTTGACCGAACGCGAGTTGTAGGTGCTGTTCTTCGGGGATGAGAAGTTCACCGAGGCGCTGAACGTAGTTCCCGGGTGGGCCTTGGAGTCCTGCGAGTGGTTCCATTTGAGACCGAAGTTGGTCATTTCCTGCAGGTCGACGCCTTTCTCGCCGGTACGGTCGTAGGAATAGTTCATCGCGAACGAACCATTGCACTTGTAGTTGAATTTGTAGCGGGAGTTTATGTCGACACCCCACGAACCCAGCGTGAAATAGTCTCCGGTGACCGAGAGGTCGAAGTTGTCGCCGAATACGAAATACATACCGGCATCCTTGGCATAGAAGCCTCGGGCGGTTTCCTCACCGAACGAAGGCATCAGAAGACCCGTGGCGCGTTCGGGGCGTTTGGGAACAAAGCCGAAGGGGATGCCCAGGAAGGGGATATGCACGTCGCCTACGACCAGATGGGCCGGGCCGAAGACGGTCTTGCGCGTAGGCTCGGTGACGACTCGGGCCACCGACAGTTCCATCCAGTAGTGCGGATGTTCAAGGTCGCAGACAGTGTATTTGCCGTGCTCGACGTTTATGCTGTGGTCGGGCATCATCTTGATGTTACGCCCGTGCAGAAGGCCCTCGTCCTCGTTCGTTATCATATTGACGATGCTGGCCTTGCGGTTGTTGAAGTTGTACTTCAACTCCTCCATATTGTAGCTCTTGTTGCCCTGTTTCATCACCGGGCGGCCCTTCCATTCACCAGAAAGGCTGTCGAACACACCGTACGCGTGCACCACGCCGGTGTTCATATCGTAGTCCATACGCTCGGCCGTGAGCGTGAGGTCCTGGTACTGGACGGTAACGTCGCCGTAATAATAGATGTCGCGGCGTCCGTCGGTGAATACTTCTATTATCGAGTCGCGCGCGCTCGAGAAGGCGGGCTCGTCGAGCGAACTTTTGCCGAGCAGTTCGAGCGAGTCGGCTCTGTGCAGCGAATCGGCGCGGTGGGTTGAATCACGGCGCGCAATGAGCACCGAATCGGGGATGTCGGACTTGGGAGGTTCCACCTTGGGCCGGTAGCCTCCGGCGATGGGGGCGGCATCGCGGCTGCGTCCCGTCCTCTGGGCATAGAGCTCCGACGGGCAGGCCAGCAGCAGAACAAGTGCCGCAAGCATAAAAGAAATATGTCTGCTTTTACGCAATTTTTTCCCTATCTTTGTGAACCGACAAATTTACTACTAATTTCCAACTTTGCCAAAGCGCAGTTTTATGAAGAAAACAGTTCTCCTTATATCATTCGCAGCAATTCTGGCGGCCTTTTCCCTCAAAGCCGATGCCAAAAAGCCCGGTCTTCACACGGTCGTCATTGATGCCGGCCACGGCGGCAAGGACCCCGGCGCCGTAAGCAGTGACAAGAAAACCTACGAAAAGACCTTCGCGCTCGACATCGCCCTCAATCTTGCCGACAGAATAAAAAAGGAGTACCCCGACGTCAATGTAATCCTCACGCGCGAAGATGACCGCTTCGTCGAGCTCAACCGCCGCGCCGAGATAGCCAACAAGGCCGACGCCGACCTCTTCATCTCGCTCCACATCAACGCGGCCGGCAACAAGACCGCCAACGGCTACAGCGTGCACGTGCTGGGGCAGAGCAGCAAGAAGAACCGCGACCTCTTCGCGGCAAATATGGAGATATGCAAGCGCGAGAACTCCGTGGTAACGCTCTACGAAGACGACTACAGCACCAACTATGCGGGCTTCGACCCTGCAGATCCCGAATCGTTCATCTTCATGCAGATGATGCAGAACTCCCACCTCGAACAGAGCATACAGTTCGCCCAGATAATCTCGCAGAAACTGAAGGCTTCGCCTCTGCGCACAAACGGAGGCATCAGCCAGAATCCGTTCCTCGTGCTCTGGAAGACCGCAATGCCGGCCGTACTGGTCGAAATGGGCTACATTTCCAATTCCGACGACCTGTGGACACTCCGTCAGACTCCGAACCGCGAGAAGATAGCCGACTGCCTGTTCGATGCGTTCAAGAGCTACAAACTCCAGTACGACTCATCGGTCAATATCAAGCGTAGCGCAGCTGCAGTAGAGCAGGCCCCGAAGGAAGCCGCCGCGCCCGCCGTAGTTGAAAAGACAGTTGCAGAGCCCGAAAAGAAAACTGTAGAAGCGAAAGCCGAAAACGTTACGGACGCCAAACCTGCAGAGACATCGAAGGCCAACACCGTCAAACCGGCAGAGAACAAGCCTGTGGCCAAACCCTCCGAGCAGAGCACTCCGGCCACCACCAAGCCCGTGCAGAACGTGACGACAGCAGCCCCCGAAGCCGCGACGTCCGTCAGGTACGGAGTACAGGCATTCGCCGTCAGCAAGGCGGTTCCTAACGGCGACCCGCGCCTGCTCGGTTTCGCGCCTATAGTCGTACAATCGGGCAGTATCAACAAATATATAATAGGTGTAAGCCCGAGTCTGGACGAAGCGAAATCGAATTTCGCAAAAATCCGCGCAAAATATCCCGATTCTTTTATGGTCCGGATCGACGCCTCCGGAGCAGTGACAAGGCTTAAGTAACAGAATAATAAAGTATGCACTTATTAATGATTACAAGCGGAATCGCGTGTATGTGGTTGATGTGCAGTAACTTGTAAAAGCATAAAAAATACTTTTCGGCTGTCTTATCTTAAGAAGAAATTATTTAATATCAAATAGAAAAAATATTTTTTTATCAATAATTTTTCACACATCTTTGCAGTCCGCTTTCCGGCGGACTATTGTTTGAAGAATTACCTATGGAGGAAACACGACACATAGCGGTCTGGGAGAATTGCCTGCGCATCATCGAGCAGAATGTCTCGCCCCAGCAGTTCGCGACCTGGTTCAGGCCGACGAAGGCTGTTTCCATCGTAGGCTCCACCCTTACAATAGAAGTTCCTTCCGACTGGTTCCGCCAGTATCTTGAAGACTCTTTCCTCGACCTCATCAGCAAGACACTCCGCCGCGAACTCGGCGCCGGGGCCCGTCTTGTTTACAGGATCCGTCCGGTAGCCGACCAGCCGAGCATCAACGTTTCGGCAGCCGAGGGGCTCACAGCAATGAACAGGCCCATCCCCGTAAGCACAATCCAGCCTTCCGGCAATCCCAGTCCTCTGGTTTATCCGGGTCTGAAGAAACTCACCATCGATCCCAGGCTCAACCCTGTATACAGGTTCAGCACACTTATCGAAGGGGAGTGCAACCGTCTTGGCATCACGGCCGGCGTGGATATTTCGTCGAAGCCCGGCAAGACGCCGTTCAACCCTCTCTTCATCTTCGGTGGCCCGGGTCTCGGCAAGACGCATCTTGCACAGGCTGTCGGCAATGCCATTCACGAAAACTATCCCGAACTCGTGGTGCTCTATGTCACCGGCAACGAGTTCAAGACACAGTATATGGACGCCGTGTCGGTACGCAACAAGCTGACCGATTTCCTTGCCTTCTATATGAAGATAGATGTCCTCATCGTTGACGATATCCAGGACCTTCAGGGCAGCGGCAACCAGACCGCCTTCTTCAACATCTTCAACCACCTTCACCAAAACGGTAAGCAGCTCATACTTTCTTCGGACCGTGCTCCGAAGGACTTGAGCAACTTCGAGGAGAGGCTGCGCTCGCGCTTCAAGTGGGGTCTTGCCGTAGAGCTGACCCGTCCCGACTTCCAGACCCGTCTTGCAATGCTGCGCACACGCTGCCAGAGGGAAGGTATTGTCGTTGACGACAAGGTGCTTGAGCACATCGCCCTCAAAATCAAGAACAATTTCCGTGAACTTGAAGGCACTCTGCTCTCTTTGATCGCACACTCAACCTACACACATAAGGATTGCACTATCGAACTCGCCAACCAGGTCATCGGCCACATTGTGGGCGAGGAGCAGAACAACCTGACCATCGAAAACGTTCAGCAGTCGGTCTGCGAGTATTTCAACATCACACGCGAGGATCTCGTTTCCTCGTCCCGCAAACGCCAGATAGTTCAGGCCCGTCAGATAGCTATGTATCTGTCGCGCAACCTGATTCCGAACTGCTCACTCTCCACCATAGGCGAGGAGATAGGCGGCAAGGACCATTCGACCGTTCTGCATTCCTGCTCGATTGTTTCGGACCTTATGTCCACCGACAGGCTATTCAAGAAGTACGTTCTCGACCTTGAGAACATACTCCGTCCCAACGCATAATTATGGATTCAAAACAGGTCCTTGACATTTTCAAGGAAATAACCCGGATTCCGAGGGAGTCCGGCTCGGAGGAGCAGATGACCGCATGGCTGCTCGACTGGGCAGACGCGCACGGCCTTGAGTCGAAGCGCGACGCCATCGGCAACGTATTGATCGCAAAACCCGCCTCGAAGGGCAAGGAGGGCGTTCCGGCGCTTGTTCTGCAAGCCCACCAGGATATGGTGTGCGAGAAGAACGAAGGCGTGCAGCACGACTGGGCGAAAGACCCGGTCCGCTATATTATCGAAGACGGATGGATGATTGCCCCGGACACGACCCTCGGAGCCGATGACGGTATTGGCATCGCCGCCTGTCTCGCCCTGCTCGAAAGCGATATTCCCACCGGACGTCTCGAGTGCATCTTCACAATATCGGAAGAAACCGGAATGGACGGTGCCGAGGCTATGGCCAGCGGCTTCTTCAGCGGCAATACGCTCATCAATCTCGATTCCGAGGATGAGGGCGAAATGTTCATCGGCTGCGCCGGCGGAGTGAATACCGAATCGGTGCTTGAATACGAAAGCGTTGACGCCCCTTACGTTACAGCGCTCCAGATAAGGATTTCCGGCGGCATAGGCGGCCACAGCGGTGACGATATCAATAAGGAACGCGTCAACACCGTGCAGCAGATGGCCCGTTTCCTTTACAGCTGCCCTGTGGAGTTTTCGCTTGTTTCAATCAATGGCGGCGGCAAGCACAATGCCATTGCACGCGAGTGCGCTGCTGTTGTCTGCACGCCCGAGCCTGAGGCTCTCGCTAAGGCTTTCTCTGCGTTCGGAGCCGATCTGCAGGCTGAATACCGTCTTTCCGACCCCGCACTTGCATTCGAGAGCAAACCCGTCGATAACAATGGCAAATGCATCGAGCCGAAGGCTGCCACAGCCCTTGTCGCGGCGCTGTTCGCCTGCCCTCACGGTGTATATGCAATGTCTCAGGACATCCCCGGTCTGGTGGAGACTTCCACAAACCTTGCCGCCGTGCATACGGCCGAAGGCAAAGCCACCATACTTACAAGCCAGCGCAGCAGCATCACATCGGCCTGCAATGCCATTGCGGCCAAGACTGCTGCGGTGTTCGCCCTTGCCGGGGCCACAAGCCGTCATTTCAGCCCGTATCCCGGCTGGAAGCCGAATGTCGATTCGCCGATACTCAAGCTGTGCGTCGAATCGTACAAGCGTCTGTTCGGTAAGGAACCGGCCGTCAAGGCCATCCACGCCGGCCTAGAGTGCGGACTCTTCCTCGAGAAATTCCCGGGGCTCGATATGATTTCGTTCGGCCCCACGCTTCGCGGGGTGCACGCTCCGGGGGAGAAACTCGAACTCGCTTCGCTCGACCGCTTTGTTATGCATCTTGAAGACGTCGTAAAATCATTCAACTGATATGAAAGTAGCTCCTTCTATACTCGGTGCCGATTTCCTGCACCTCGAAAAAGACATCAACCTTGTAAACTCGGCTGCTGACTGGGCGCATCTCGACATCATGGACGGTACGTTCGTGCCCAACATCTCGTTCGGTTTCCCCGTTGTCGAGCATATTGGCCGCATCTGCACAATCCCGATGGACGCGCATCTTATGGTTGTTCATCCGGAACGCTGGTTCGAGACCCTTAAGAAACTCGGTTGCAGCTATGTGAGCTTCCATCTCGAGGCCGCTGGCTGCAGGACGGGAAAGTATATCAAGGCCATCCACAAACTCGGCATGAAGGCAGGTGTTGCAATCGATCCCGACGTGCCGGTGGAGAAACTATACAAGTACATCGGCAAGGCCGACTTCTTCCTCATTATGTCGGTCTTCGCCGGTTTCGGCGGGCAGAAATTCATCTATGAGGCTGTCGACCGTATCATTGCGCTCCGTGCCCAGATAAAGGCGAAGGGCGCCGATACCCTCATAGAAGTTGACGGGGGAGTCAATACCCAGAATGCAGTTGCGCTCAAAGAGGCCGGAGCAGATATTCTGGTGGCCGGGAGCGCGGTGTTCAAAGCCGAAGATCCGGCAGCATACATCAAAGAGCTTCAGTCAATCTGAAGACCTTTTTTCCAAATTCTTCTTGCAGAAGATGCCTGCCGTCGGAGCTGTACATCAAAGGGCTCAGACGGCAGATTTCTTTATGAAGGGCTTCAGCCTCGTCTTCGGGCACGAATACGCGCCCGGTGAGGGCCCGCAGCGATGTGGGGTTGGGGATGTCAACGGGGAATTCCGTCTGGTTAAGGTTCAGCCCTATCCCTGCGATGCTCCATTGTACGCTGCGTCCGGAGAGGCTGTGCTCTATGAGTATCCCGCAGAGCTTGCGCCCGGAAACCCAGATGTCATTGGGCCATTTGATGCGCGCCTGTACGCCTTTTCCTTCGAGATAAGCCAGGATTCCGAGCGTGACGCAATGGGTGAGAGCCACTTCGTCGGCGGCGGCAAGGCGGCCCCCGTGCTTGAACAATATGGAGAAGGTGAGATTCTGCCCGGGGGCGCTGCACCAGCGGTGATCGCCCTGTCCGCGGCCGTCAGTTTGGCAGCGCGCGGCAACGTATGACAAATTGTCAAGGGCATCCAGAAGCCTTCTGCACTCGTTATTGGTAGAATCGAGAGTTTCTTTCCACATTGGCAGCTTTTTTGTGTATATTTGCGCGACACAAAAGTACAACAATAATTTATGATTACACACGACCTGCGGGTGATAGCCGATGCCATTCTCGACAAGAAGGGAAACGAGCCGGTTTCAATCGACCTGCGCCCCATTGGAACAGCAATTACCGATTTCTTCGTCGTCTGCGACGGCTCTTCGACCACCAATGTGGCCGCCATCGCCGACAATATCATAAAAGAGGCTCGCGAGAAACTTGGAATCAAGCCGCAGCGCACCCAGGGAATGGAAAACAACTTCTGGGTAATCATCGATTTCGGCAATATCGTGGTGCATATCTTCCTGAAGGAATACCGCGAATTCTACCGTCTCGAGGACCTCTGGGCCGACGCCCCTCACAAAACTTACAAGGAAAATGTCAGAAAAAAAGAAAAAGACCAGCAATAGCGGCAAGCCCGGCAAGGTAAAGGTTGTAAGAATAAACCTTTCGTGGCTGTACATCCTTCTTATGGGCCTTATCATATGGCTTCTGGTGAAGGATGGCAAGGGTGCCAATCCGCAGAAAGTGGAGTGGACCGACGTGCAGGAAATGATTCTTGCCGGAGACGTGAAGGAGATTCACTTCGTACGCAACGACTTCAAGGGTACCGTAACCATCCTGCCCGACCGTCTGGACAAATATGCCGACATGTTCGGCGGCCAGGTTCCCGACCGTTCACCCCATTTCACGTTCCTCGTTTCGAGCCGCTTCGAGCCCGAAACCGAATTCGCCAAACTCAACGGGCAGCTTGGCAGCATTGTCCCCGTAATCATGGAGAACAACGCCAAGGTGTGGAACGGCATACTTGAATTCGTGCTTCCGTTCGTTTTCTTCCTCGTGCTCTGGATTCTGCTGTTCCGTGGAATCAACCGCGGCGGCGGTCCCGGAGGCCCCGGCGGAATGAATCCCTTCAATGCGGGCAAGGCCACCGGCAAGCTTGCGGACAAGACCAAGGTCAACGTCACCTTCAAGGATGTGGCAGGCCTGTACGGAGCGAAGGAAGAGGTCGTTGAGATTGTCGACTTCCTGAAGAATCCTCAGAAATACACCGCCCTCGGCGCCAAGATACCCAAGGGTGCGCTTCTCGTAGGCCCTCCGGGTACCGGCAAGACTCTTCTTGCGAAGGCTGTGGCGGGTGAGGCGAACGTGCCTTTCTTCAGCATCAGCGGCAGCGACTTCGTCGAGATGTTCGTGGGCGTGGGTGCGAGCCGTGTACGCGATCTCTTCGCCCAGGCCAAGGAGAAGGCTCCCTGCATCGTGTTCATCGACGAGATTGACGCAGTTGGCCGCGCCCGTGGCAAGAATGCCGGCTTCTCCGGCAATGACGAGCGCGAAAACACTCTCAACCAGCTTCTTACCGAGATGGACGGTTTCGGCAGCAACAGCGGTGTAATCGTGCTTGCAGCCACAAACCGTGCCGATATCCTCGACAAGGCCCTTATGCGTGCCGGTCGCTTCGACAGGCAGATTCACGTCGACCTGCCCGAGCTCAAGGAGAGGGTCGAGATATTCAAGGTTCACCTCAAGGGCCTGAAGGTCGCAAGGAATTTCGATGTCGAGTTCATGGCCAAGCATACGCCCGGTTTCAGCGGAGCCGACATTGCCAATGTCTGCAACGAGGCTGCACTTACCGCGGCGCGCCGCAACAAGAAGTCAATCGACCGTCAGGACTTCCTCGACGCCGTCGATCGCATAGTGGGCGGAATCGAGAAGAAGAGCAGTATCATCACTCCTGCCGAAAAGCGCAGCATAGCATATCACGAGGCCGGTCACGCTGTTGTCAGCTGGCTCCTGCCCAATGCCGATCCTCTCTTCAAGGTTACCCTCATCCCGCGCGGCAATGCGCTCGGCGCGGCCTGGTATCTGCCCGAAGAGCACAAACTGCAGACCCGCAGCCAGATCGAAGACGAGATGTGCTCTCTGATAGGCGGACGCGTTGCGGAGGAGATTATCAACGGTGAGCCTTCGACCGGCGCTCAGAACGATCTCGAACGCCTCACGAATATGGCCTACAGCATGGTGCAGTACTTCGGAATGTCCGACAAGATAGGCAACCTCAGCTTCTACGACAGCACCGGTGCGCGCGGCTACGAGTTCAACAAGCCCTATTCCGAGAAAACGGCCGAGGCTATGGATGCCGAAGTGCGCAGGATTGTCGACGAGATTCACTCGAAGACTCTCGCCCTGCTTACCGAATACCGCAGCCAGTGGGAGAAAGTCGCCGGACTCCTCCTCGAAAAGGAAGTGATATTCGCAGAAGATGTCGAGGCTGTTCTCGGCCCGAAAGTCAAACCCGTGGAAGAACCAGTCGCTCCGGCTGAAGAGGCGAAGGACGAAACCGTATCCGAAAACAATGAGCAATCTGCTTAAACGCTGCATTTTCGGCCTCCTGTACGGGGCTATGGTGTTCGGCGGCCTTTATTTCGAGAAGGCTTTCGCGCCGCTGATGATTGTTCTGGGCTGTATGGCTATGGCCGAGTTCAACAGGATGGCTTCGGACGGCAATGCGCCGCGCATCGCTGAATTCGCCGGTTATCTGGCTTTCTTCATTGCGTTCGGCGCCGTGCTGCTCTCTCGCATCGGAGAACTTGATTCGCGTTTCGTTGTTCTTGCTCTCATCCCGGTTCTTGCGATTCCGGCATCGGCTGTCTTCAGCAAGTCCTACAGGCAGAGGCTCGATATGCTTATGTGGATGATGGCAGGGCTTGTGTATATCGCTCTGCCCATCTGCCTGAGCCCTCTGCTCGTTTACGCCGACGGTGCATACAGCGGACTTCTGATTCTGGGCATAACATTCATCATCTGGCTCTCGGATATAGGCGCGTACGCGATAGGGACGCTGCTTGGGCAGAAGAGCACTTCGCGGAAGCTCGCGCCCGAAATCTCGCCCAAGAAGTCGTGGTGGGGTTTTGCCGGCGCACTTATCTTCGGCATAGGCACCGCCGCCGCACTCAAGGCGCTCGGCGTGTTCGGCTTCAGTTATGTGCACTGCCTTGTGCTCGGCGCGCTGACAAGCGCTGCGGGAGTCCTTGGCGATCTGGTGGAATCGGTAATCAAGCGCCATTTCGGCCTGAAAGACAGCGGTAACGTCATCCCGGGCCACGGCGGTATTCTCGACAGGATAGACAGTCCGCTCGTGGCAATCCCGGTTGCCGGTCTTTATCTGTTTATTGCCGGTCTGCTGTAATAAGGGCCAGGAGCCTGTCGGCTGCCTCACTCTCAGGAACGTGCCTTTCGACGGGCACGTTTTTTTTGTATATCGACACCTTGCCGCCGCCTTCGCCGACGTAGCCCCAGTCGGCATCGGCCATCTCGCCGGGGCCGTTGACAATGCAGCCCATCACGGCTATGACTATGTCGCCAAGGTGTGAGGTTTTTTCGACCACCTCCTCGTAGGCTTTCTGCAGGTTGTACATCGTACGTCCGCAGCCGGGGCAGGCGATATACTCGGGACGGTAGAAACGGCGCCTGGCAGCCTGGAGTATCTCGTTTTTAAGCGCACTGTCCTCAATGGGAATGTCATCTGCTTCGCGATTGAGAAGCGCCGGGCCCCAGGTGCACGCTGCGTTGAGCATATCGGTTTCTTCGCGGCTCAGCACGCCCTCGTGATGGGCGCTGTAGCGTGCGGCGAGATACGCGGCCACGGGAAGTTCGTTCAGAGGGTCTTCGGTCAGCGAGACGCGCACCGTATCGCCTATGCCTTCGCTCAGGAGCGTCGCTATGCCCACACAGCTCTTGATTCGCCCGCTGCGCCCGCCTCCGGCCTCGGTTACACCGACGTGAAGAGGGAAGATGTGACCTTCGGCCTTCATCATCTCAACTAGCGCGCGATAGGCCTCGACCATAGTTACGGTGTTGGAAGACTTGAGCGACACAACAACTGCATAGAAATCGCGTTCGACGCACATTTCAATCCACTCCATCGCGGCGCGGGCCATCGCTTCGGGAGTATTGCCGTAAAGATTGGTGATATACTCGCCGAGCGAGCCGTGGTTGACGCCAATTCTTATTGCAGTGCCGTGGGCGCGGCAAACCTCGATGAGCTTTGCGAACTGCTCGCGGGCGACGGCGTGGTCCTTATGGAAATTTCCCGGATTGATGCGTACCTTGTCGACGAGCGGAGCGACCGCGAGTGCAGTTTCGCTGCTGAAATGTATGTCGGCCACGATGGGGACGAATATCCCTTCTTTACGCAAAGTCCTGCGTATCGAAGCGATATGTTCGACGTCCTGAAGGCCGGGCACTGTAATGCGGATGAGCTCGGCACCCGCCGCGGCCATGGCACGGCACTGCACGAGCGTGGAAGTCTCGTCGCAGGTGTGCGTATTGCACATCGTTTGAATGGCGATGGGATGCCCGCCGCCTATCACAAGGCCGTCAGTTCCTATCCTGACCGGCAGTGTCTGGAGTCGTTTCGATGTCATAGACTATATGTTTCGCTTCCTGGCGTATCGCCTTGGTTGTCTTGCCGTAGCGCTTTGTCAGATGTACGTGTACGCTCACGTTGAAGATTATGTCGAGCGGAGTTGCGAAGCGGTAATAGATTTTGTTGCGGTCGGCATAGTCGCTGTCGGCCGGATATTGCGAATCGGGCGTGAAGAAGCTTGACCAGCCGTAACGGAGCAGGGCTCCGGCGTGTATCTCCACGGGCTCGAAGATGAAACCGATGGCAGCCCCGCCCATTAGACCGTAGTCCCACTGGCGGTCGGTGTCGTAGAAGGAGTATTTGTGCTCCTCGAACTTGGGGATGTAGCTTTTGAAGATGGAGTGCTCGACATCGGGTGAGAGCGTGCGCTCGATGCTGTAGCGGTAGCCTCCGTATATGCCGGCGCTGGCCATGAACTTCACGAATTGCGAGTCGAAGTGTATCTGGGCGAGGAAGGGTATTTCCCAGGTCTCGATCTTAACTTCGGAGCAGAGGTCGTTGGGGTAGAAGTACAGGGTCTTGTTCTTGCCGGCAGGCTTGAACCGATAGCCTTCGTTGCCGTGGGCGAAGCCGACCTGTACGCCGAAGTAGGGGAGGTAGTCGAACATCTTCTCGTAGTGGGTGAGAAGGATTGACCAGTATCCGGGAACGTACGGGCGTATCTGCGACGACACCTTCGGGTTCAGCGACGCGCTGGTCATAGTGACTCCGTAGCTTACGCCGAGCATCGTGTAGTTGTTGATTTTCGTACGGACCTTCAGCGTGACAGTGTCGAGATAGGTCTCACTGTATATGATGTCACTCCCTCCGGTGGCGGCCGCAAGGCTGTCAGATGCGAATGTCCCGGCTGCTCCGCCGCCCTGCATGACGGCGACGTTGCCGTCCTGTGCGAAGGATGACGCACAGAACAGGCCGGCCGAAATGAATATCAGTGCAAGTCGTCTCATTTGAACAGGTCGTTGATGTCTATGGTTTGCGAAATCTCGCAGCTGGGAAGGATTTCGATATAGTCGTTGTCTTCGAGTTTGAAGAAGCGCACCGGCTCGGGCTGGCGGTGCTGCAGCAGATCGCCCGTATCGACAAGCGAGTTGCAGTTGCCGTCGTCGGTCACCCTTATCGAATATTTGCCCTCCTTGAGGTAGGGGAAGGTGAGGACGCAGGGCTTGTCGATTATGTAACGGCGCTTTACCGATGTCTTCTTCTCGTCGAGAAGTTCTACGATGAGCTTGCGGTCAACGCCCTGCATATCGAGCGAGAGGGTGCTCAGCGCATCATCTGCGGGCAGTTTGAATCGGACTTCGGTGCTGTCGGACCAGTGGCCGTTGATGTCGCGGAAGGCGTGGTGCGGCACTTTGAATATGTATTCGTGCCCGCTCTGCAGCGTGAGCTCGGGCCGCAGCGTGTAACGCCGGATATCTGATGTGTCCGGCTCGACTTTGAATGTTCCCGGGAGCTCCTTCTGCTTGGGGTTGATATAGGTGAAGGCTATGGAGTCGAAGTTTTCGTATATGATGGGCAGCGCGAACGTCACGTTTACGCCTTCCTGCTCGACGAGTTCGCTGACCGCCTCGAATTTGGCCACGCAGATGGTGTCTTCGTGCTTGAGGTCCTTGAGGGCGGCACGGCCTGTCTTGCGCGCACCTATGCCTTCTTCGAAGAGTTTGAAGTTCTCAAGCGTGGGGACAAGCGCTCCGAGCGAGTCGGTCTTGCGGTAGTTGACCCAAAGGCGCAGGGTATCGGGAGTCCGTCTACGGTCGTTGATCCATATCTCTAGGCTGTCCTGCTCCTGGTTGAAGCGTGTGATGGGCTGGTCGGCACGGTAGCCGGGTATCCAGAGCGAATCTATCCAGGCATCCTGCGCCGCGAACTTCAGGAATGCCACCCTCGGAGCTGTACGTCCGTGGTTGGATATCATCTGCTTCGTGTTCTTCTCCTTGAAAACGCTGATCGTGTATTGGGCGCTGCGGCTCTGGCAGCCGAGCGTGTCCTTCATATCGAAAAGCTGCATCTCGGGAATCGTGTCGTTGACCTTCATCGTGGGGCGGATGAGCGAGTCGATGAAGCCTACGGTTTCCGTTTCGGGGTCGTATATCTTGTTGTTGTTCTCGTCCTTGATTGCGTAAAGGCGGTAAAGCGTGTCGGCAATGTACGGAAGGCAGAAGAAACCCCAGTCGTCGGTCTTGCAGACGGCATCGGGTCGGTGCAGGAAGACAGCCGAATCGGCAAGGTCGCTGTAGAGGAGCACGGTGATATCCTTGAGAGGTGCGAGTGAGCTGCAGTCCTGGACAATGCCGGTTATGAGCATCGAATCTATATGGTCGCCGGTGCTGAACGCGAATGAGTAACCGGGGAAGGGATTGTCCTCGTTGTTGTCGCTGATGGCCCCGGTAAAGCCAATCGTATATGTGCGGTCGGGCTGGAAGTCCTCCTCGAACCAGACTATTACGTCCTTGCCGCTGATTTTTGTCTTGGCGGCTTTCTCGCAGGGAGGGGAGAGAAGGATGTTGTTTGCCGATTTGACCTTGACGTATTCGTCGAAAGTAAAGCGGAACTTTGCCCCGGACGTGGGAATGTTCACGCTGCCCGGGTAGGGCTTTGCATATATGAGTGCGGGAGGGATGGTGTCCTTGGGGCCTCCCGTAGGGGCCTGCGTCGTGTTGGCGCAGGAATGCGAGAAAAGCATCGGTACGAATATCGCGGCCGAGGCAATGGCGGGAAGAAGGTTATTTCGTTTCATCCTGTATGTCTGTGCGGACGACGCTTTGTATGCCGTCGAGTTTCTGAATGTGTTCTATCATACGCTCCAGCGAGGTGCGGTCGTGTACGAGCAGCTCGATTTGGCCTTCGAAAATGCCTTTGTCGCAGGTGAGGACGAGCTTGCGCATATTGATGCCCATTACAACCGAGATTCCGCGGGTTATCTCGTTCAACAGGCCCATTCTGTCTATTCCCTTGATGACTATGCTTACCGGGAAGTCAGCCTTGTCTTTGCTCTCCCAGTCGGGCACTACCATACGGTCGCCGAATTTTGCGGCAAGCCCTTCGGCTACACGGCACGATTTCTTGTGTACGTGGATTATGCCTTCGGAAGTGCGGAAACCTACCACGGGATCGCCCGGGATGGGGTTGCAGCAGGTGCACACCTCGTAACGCTCCGTTCCGACAGTCATTATGCGTCCCGACTTGCGGCCGCCCGACTCGAGCGTCAGCGCGTCGATTTTCGCCGCCTCGGCGGGGAGGTTGGTCTTCAGATAGTCGATTACGTATCTGCGGGCGTGACGGGTCTGCAGGAACGAAAGCCATTCGGCTTTGGGCTCTCCGCTTTCTGCGGTGATTATTTCGACCTGGTCTCCGGGCCGCAGGATGTGCGAGAGGGGACACAGTTTCATGTTCACCTTGGCCGCGATGGAATGATGGCCGATGTGGGTATGGATGAGATAGGCGAAGTCAAGCGCCGTGGCTCCGCTCTGTATTGCAATCTGCTGACCTTTCGGGGTGAATACGAGTATCTCGGAGGCTATCAGGTCTTTGTGGATGATGTCCAGGAGTTCGAGGGCGCCCAGGTCGGGGCTCTCAATCACCTCCTTCACCTTTTCGAGCCAGCGGTCCATCTCGGAGTCGTTTTCGCTTGCATAGCCGTTCTGCTTGTATGCCCAGTGCGCGGCAATACCCTTTTCGGCTATGTCGTCCATACGCTTCGAGCGTATCTGGACCTCGACCCAGGCGCCGCCGGGGCTCATCAGCGTACAGTGCAGAGCCTCGTAACCGTTGCTCTTGGGCTGCTTCACCCAGTCGCGCAGACGGTCGTTGCGGCTGTTGTAGAGGCTTGTGACTATGGCATAGATGTCATAGCAGCCCTTGCGCTCGAGCAGCAGCGAATCCTCGGCCGAGCCGGGGTCGAAGACTATGCGCACGGCATAGAGGTCGTAGACCTGGTCGAAGGGGACATTCTTTGCGCGCATCTTGTGCCATACGGAGTAGGGTGTCTTGATGCGTTTAATGATATGGAAGTTGTAGCCTTCTCTTTTGAGTGCGTTTTCTATGGGTTCTACGAAACGGTCGATGGCATTCTGGCATTCGGCAGCCTTGGATGCGATGAGTTCCGATATTGCACGGTAGTCCTCGGGCTCTTTGTAGCGCAGCCAGATGTTTTCCATCTCGCTCTTGATGCTGTACAGGCCGAGCCTGTGGGCGAGCGGGATGAAGATGTACATGGTTTCGGAGAGTATCTTGTCCCGTTTGTGCTCGGGCATGAATTCTATGGTGCGGCAATTGTGAAGCCTGTCGGCCAGTTTTATGAGCACGACACGGGCATCGTCGCCGAGGGTGAGGAGTATGCGTTTGAAGTTCTCGGCCTGCATACTCTTCGACTCGTACTGGGCGTAGGGGAGCGAGGCGCGGTCTTCGTTGTCGAGGACTGTCTTGATTTTGGTGAGCCCGTCGACCAACTGGGCAATCTTTTCGCCGAACAGGGAGCGGATGTCATCGACAGTGTAGTCGGTGTCTTCAACGACGTCGTGAAGGAGTGAGGCTATTATACTCTTGTAACCGAGCCCGATGTTCTCAACGACTATTCTTGCAACTGCAATGGGATGCAGGATATAGGGCTCTCCGCTGCGCCTGCGCACGTTCTTATGTGCGTCGTTGGCGAAATCGAACGCCTTCTGAACGGCGGCAAGTTCGCCCTTGTCGCGACAGCGCCGGGCGGCAAGTTCCTTGAGGGCCGCATATTCGCGCTCTATGACATCGAAGTCGTTCTGATTGAATGATGAGAAATTCATAAGCAACTAAAAGAGTGTGGCTTCGGTTACTTCCGTCGAAGCGGGGAAGGCCTTCCGGGCTTCCTGCGGAAGCATGGCGATGAATTCTTCTTCGCCGAGCACGGGTATTCCGAGTTCGGCGCATTTTGCTGTTTTTTCGGGCCCCGGCTTGGCCCCGGCAAGAAGGAATGAGGTCTTGCCGCTGATGCTGCCGGACACCTTGCCTCCGTTCCGCGCGATGATTTCCTTTACCGCATCACGCGCGATGGAAAATGTGCCGGAAACGACGATTGTCCTGCCTTCAAGGGCATCGGAAACCGGCGAGCGGTCTTCCTGCGAGTCGAATTGCAGGCCGGCCTCCCTCAGGCGGCTTATGAGCAGGGAGTGACGCGCATCGGCCATATAGTCGAAGATGCTGCGTGCAGTGACCTCGCCGATATTGCGCACTGCGGCGATTTCCTCGACACTTGCCGCCATCAGGGCATCTATGCTGCCGAAGTGACGGGCTATGTCCTTGGCGGTCTGTTCGCCGACGTAGCGTATTCCAAGAGCGTACAGGACGCGCTCGAACGGCACGCTGCGGCTTTCGTCAAGGCTTGAACGGAAGCGGATGGCCGACTTCTCCTTCCAGCCGTCAAGCGTTGTGAGCTGCCAGGGCATCAGGTCGTAAAGGTCGGCGGGAGTCTGTGCGAGACCGAGGTCGAACATCTGCTCGACAGTTGCTTCGCCAGCAAGGATGTCCATCGCCTTGCGTGAGCAAAAGTGAAGCAGACGCCCCTTTATCTGCTGCGGGCAGGTGTCCTGGTTCGGGCAGAACCATTTCGCTTCGCCGTCGGCGCGCACAAGGGGAGTGCCGCAGTCGGGGCAGTTTTTCGGAAATTCGGGCTCTGCGAGTCCGGCACGGCGCTGCGAAAGCTCTACTCCGGTTATCTTCGGAATTATCTCTCCGCCTTTCTCGACATAGACAAAATCGCCTACGCGCACGTCCAGGAGGCGCATCTGCTCGGCATTGTTGAGCGTTGCCCTCTTTACAACCGTGCCGCTTAGCAGCACAGGGGCGAGATTTGCGACAGGTGTGACGGCACCGGTTCTGCCTACCTGGTAGTCGATGCTGAGCACCTCGGTAAGCGCCTGCTCCGCCTTGAACTTGTAGGCTGTTGCCCAACGCGGCGATTTGGCCGTGTAGCCGAGCTCGCGCTGGCAATCGAGTTCGTTTATCTTGATGACTATGCCGTCGGTGGCGAAAGGCAGTTTCTTGCGTTCGGTATCCCAGTATGTGATGTATGCCTTGATTTCGTCGATTCCGTGGCAGATGCGTCTGTGCTCGCTGACAGGCAGGCCCCAGCTCCGGGCCTTCGAAAGGAGTTCGTCGTGAGTTAGCGCATCGCTGTAGCTTTCGGCGGGGATGTGGTAGAGCGTGCAGCAGAGGCCGCGTCGTGCCACTTCGGCACTGCTTTGCAATTTGAGCGAACCGCTGGCGGCGTTGCGCGGGTTGGCGAAAGGAGCTTCTTCGTCGCGTTCGCGCCGGGCGTTCAGGGCGTCGAACGAGGCATAAGGCATAAGTATCTCGCCGCGTATTTCGAGGTCTGCGGGGAAGTCTCCTTTCAGACGGTGCGGAATGCCTTCGATGCGGCGCACGTTCGCTGTGACGTCATCGCCTTTGGCCCCGTCGCCGCGGGTGAGAGCCTGAACGAGGCTGCCGTCGCGGTAATTGAGGCATATCGCAGTACCGTCGAACTTGAGTTCGCAGCAATAGCTGAAAGTGCGGCCCTCGAGCTGCTTGTCGGCGCGGGCGGCGAATTCTTCGATTTCGGTTATGCTGTAGGTGTTCGCGAGCGAGAGCATCGGGTAGCGGTGAGCACGCTGTACAAAGCCTCCTTCGGCCTTGGCGTCGAGGTCCGAGCCGACCTTCAGGGTGGGTGAGTCGTCGCTCCGCAGCTGGGGCCAGGCTTCTTCGAGGTCGCGCAGTTCGTACATCAGATGGTCGAACTCGTAGTCGCTCATCTGGGGGGCGTTCTGCACGTAGTAGAGCCTGTTGGCCTCGGAAAGCCTCTCGCGAAGCTCATAGACGCGCAGCGCGGCATCCACTCCTTCGGGCAGGGGCTGGCCCTGAGGCAGGAGAAGTGTCCTGATGCCGTGGCGCTCTGCGGCCTGCGTATTCTGGGGGTTGTCGTCTATGAAAAGTATTTCACCGGCATCGAAACCGCTCCGACGGACCGATTCGATGTAAATCTCGTCGGAGGGTTTCATCATCTTCATCTCGAAACTGTAGAAGGTGTCGGTGAACGCGGCTTCGTAATCAAGGCCTGCTTCGGCGCATTTCTGCACGAATTGAGCCGAAGAGAGGGGATTGTTGTTGCTGAGTATGTACAGCTGCAGGCCTCTTGCCTTGAGCTCCTTGATGTATTCCATCTTCTTCCGGTCGACCGTTGGCTCGAGCATGCTGAGGAAGGCATCCTTGACCTGGGCGGGAGTCGTGCCCGGATTGCAATGTTCCAGGCACAACTCCACGAACCGGTCAGTGTCTATGTCTCCGTGCTCGAACTCGCCCACGAACTTGCGCTGGTGTGCGGGATCGAGGTACTCGCCTATGTCGCTGAAGCCAAGTGCGCGGAAATTGCGTCGGCTGCGCTCAATGTCGAGCTCGCGGAGGACTCCCCCCATATCGAAGAAGACGGCTTTTATCATACCTTGTTGCTATTTGCCCTGTTCGAGCTGGAGAGTCTTTGTGGTCTGGTCGCAAACCTCGGCAGGCCCCCAATACTGGATGGAACCGGGATAGAGGTAGCAGGTTTCTGCGGCCCACTTGTCGCGGTTGGCGGCGAAGAACTTGAACGGAGCTCCGTCAAGCTCGACGAGAGCCTTGCGGATTACCGGTTTGAACTTGCCGGCGCGTTTCTCGAGGTTCATCATCATAGTGATGGGCACACCGCCGGCGATCCACTCTTCGGCGGGAGCGGTGGTGTTGCGGATTACCGACATGTAACCGGTCTTGCCGGCAGCGATGAGCCTTGAGGCATTGAAACCGAGCGAGTAGCAGTAGCCGGCATCGAAGTTCGAGGGCGCAGCGCACCGGCCTTCATATCCGAAGAAATGGTGCTGGGCGGAGAACTTGCCGCAGTATGTGCCGGCCTTCTTCATCTCGGCGAGTTTGCGTGCAACCATCCTCGACAGGAGTTTTTCGGTCTCGATGAGGGAAACCTGCACGTTGCCGTGAGGGTCGCGGTCGAGTGCGAGCTGGCTTGCAACGTCGGCGGGAAGACTCTCGAATACGGCCAGGTTCTCTGCGCTGAGGTGAGCCTTGACGTAGGCAATCTGGTTCTCGCGCTCCACGGCCTTGGCCTCGTCTGTGGCGAGGGTGTCGTTAAGCTCGGCGATGAGTTTCTTGATTGCGGGGATGAATTCGATCAGACCCTCGGGGATGAGGACTGTTCCGAAGTTGTTGCCTTCGGCTGCGCGTGCAGCCACGATGGAGGCGATGTAGGAAACTATCTCATCGAGGCTCTGGCCCTTGGTCTCGACTTCCTCGGAAATGAGGCAGACGTTGGGCTGGGTCTGGAGTGCGCACTCGAGAGCGATGTGGCTGGCGCTGCGGCCCATAAGCTTGATGAAGTGCCAGTATTTGCGGGCCGAGTTGCAGTCGCGCTCGATATTGCCGATAAGCTCCGAATAGGTCTTGCAGGCAGTGTCGAAGCCGAAGGATGCCTCTATCTGGGCGTTCTTGAGGTCGCCGTCGATGGTCTTGGGGCAGCCGATGACCTGGACGCCGTAGTTCTTCGCAGCATAGTACTCTGCAAGCACGCAGGCGTTGGTGTTGCTGTCGTCGCCGCCTATGATTACGAGGGCCTTGATGTCGAGTTCGCGGAGTATTCCGATACCTTTCTCGAACTGGTCGGCTTCCTCGAGCTTGGTACGTCCCGAACCGATGATGTCGAATCCGCCGGTGTTGCGGTATGCGTCCATAATCTCGGAGGTGATTTCCATATACTTGTGGTCAACAAGCCCGCCGGGGCCCATAAGGAAACCGTAAAGCTTGTTCTCGGGATTGAGGCTCCTGATGCCGTCGAAGATACCTGAAATGACGTTGTGTCCGCCGGGGGCCTGGCCGCCGGAAAGGATTACGCCTACGTTGAACCTGGGAGCTTTGGCAGCTGCACCTTCGGCGCATTCGAACTCCACTACGGGCATTCCGTAGGTGTTGGGGAAGAGTTCCTTGATTTCGGCCTGGTTGCCGACGGACTGTGTAGCGGCGCCTTCTACGGCCTTAACCTGGCCTTTGAGGGCTTTGGGAAGCTTGGGCTGGTATGCAGCGCGCGCTTTCTGAAGATTTGAGATTGTTGTCATAAATAATTCTGAATATTATTTGATTTCGATGGTTGAATAGTCGTATGGTGCGGCTTCAAGAAAGACGCTGCTGCGCGCAAGACCAAGGCAGTCGGGAAGGCTGAGAGCGGCTGCGGCGCTTTGTGCGGAGAAGTTGCACAGCACGGCCACAGCCCGGCCTTTTGAATCGTAACGCAGGAAGGCGGCGTGCCTCAGGGGGTCGAACCCGCT
>JAZLKT010000092.1:0-3497 GCA_045597785.1 Candidatus Cryptobacteroides sp. | reverse complement strand
AGAGGCATGAAATCAGTGCCTTCCTTTACTTCCTTCGCTGCGCATACAGTGGCGAGGAGCATCGTCCCCCCCATCTTGATCACAGCAGAACCGTCCGCCTGCTTGGCGAGTTTGCCGGTTTCAATCTCAATCACGCGGCCGTCCGCGAGTTCGATTCTTTTGTTGATGATGTTCATTATTGTTTTTCTTTAACAGCTTTCGTCAAAAAAGGGATGGCTCCGTGCGGGAACCATCCCTTGTGTTTTTCCTATTATCGACGGAGACCGAGCTCCTTGACGATATTTCTGTATCTCTCGATGTCAATCTTCTGGAGATAGTCCAGAACTTGACGACGCTTACCGACAAGGCGGAGAAGTGAGCGGCGCGTTACAACGTCCTTCTTGTTCTTCTTCACGTGCTCGGTAAGGTGAGCGATACGGTAGGAAAATAATGCAACCTGACTCTCAGGAGAGCCGGTGTCCTTATTGGACTTCCCGTACTTCGCGAAAATCTCTTGCTTTTTTGAAGGCTCCAAATATTCAGCCATAGTTCAAAAAATTAATAGATTAAACTTCTTACGGCCACCGTGGCCGAAAGGTCCGCAAATATACACATTATTATTGAAAACTGAAAACTATTTGGTATATTTGTAGACTTACGAAAAAAACAACGAATACATAAACAATATGTTAGAGAAAAAAAACTATGATTGGAAGTATGCCTCAATCGGAGGCGTAACCCGTGTAAAGATCGACAGCGGCGAAGCCATCGCACACCTTGGCGAACTTGACCAGAAGAAGTGGACAGTGCTGAGCTGCCCCACCGAAGGTCTCGGGATTGACCCCGCGACCCTGAAGATGATTGACACAGACGGAGACGGAAAGATCCGCGTCGACGAAATCGTAGCCGCAGCACAGTGGCTGACCGCAGCGGTAAAGGACAAGGAGCTCCTGCTGAAGGGTGACAGTTCAATCGCACTCGAGCAGATAGCGGACGAACAGCTCCGCAAGTCCGCCGTCCAGATAATGAAGAACCTCGGCATCAAGAAAAACGTCATCTCGATCGCCGAAAGTTCCGACAGCAAGGCCATCTTCGCCGGCACTAAGTTCAACGGAGACGGCATCATCACCCCGGCATCGACCGACACTCCGGCGCTTGCAAAGACCATCGAGTCCTGTATCGCCACCATGGGAGGCGTTGAAGACCGCAGCGGGGATCAGGGTGTCAATGCCGAACTCATAGAGAAGTTCTACGCGACTCTGGCCGACTACTCCGCATGGCAGGCAGCCGCGGAAGCCGACAAGGCCAACGTATTCCCCTACGGAGACAACACTGAAGCCGCCCTCGCCGCATGCGAGGCCCTCAAGGACAAGATTGCAGACTACTACATGCGCTGCAAGCTTATCCGTTTCGACAGCTCCGTCTCCGGGGCAGTGGATGTCAGCGCCGACAAGGTAGCCGCCATCAGCGACAAGAATCTCAGCACCTGCGCTGAAGAGATCGCCACCTATCCGCTCGCCCGCCCGAGCGCCGGCAACACCCTCCCCTTCAACGCAGTCAACCCGGCCTGGCAGGGAGCATTCAACGCACTGAAGTCCCTCGTGCTCGACACTGACCTCGCAGGGAAGGACGAGATGACGGAGGAGGAATGGAACTCCATCCTCGCTAAATTCGGAGCATACACCGCCTGGAAGGGCGCGAAGAAGGGAGCCGAGGTTGAATCCCTTGGACTCGCATACGTCAACGAACTCCTCGAGGACAACAAGAAAGCCATACTCCTCGGCCTCATCGACAAGGACAAGGCTCTCGAAGCCGAATCTGCCTCAATCGACGCCGTCGACAAGTTCATGCACCTCTACCGCGACTTCTACCGCCTTCTCAACAACTACGTCACCTTCACCGAGTTCTACGGACGCGGCAACGGAGTGAACGCCGTCTTCGAAGCGGGACAGCTCTTCATCGACGAACGCTGCTGTAACCTCTGTATCAACGTCAAGGATATGGGAGCGCACGCCGACATGGCATCCCTCAGCGGAATGTTCCTCATCTACTGCAGCTGCACTTCCAAGAAGCTCGGCAAGACGATGAACATCGCCGCAGTGATGACCGCCGGCAGCATCAAGAACCTCCGCCCCGGAAAGAACGCCATCTTCTATGACCTCAACGGCGAGAGCTGGGATGCAGTGGTCACCAAGATCGTGGACAATCCCATCAGCGTCAAGCAGGCATTCTGGAGCCCTTACCGCAAGCTCGCGAAGTTCATCAATGACAAAATCGACAAGTCCGCGGCAGAGAAGGATTCAGCCGCTACGGCAGACCTGCTCGCTAAGGCGGACGGCGCCGAGCCAGGGAAGAAGCAGCCCTTCGACATAGCCAAGTTCGCCGGCATCTTTGCCGCTGTCGGCATGGCCTTCGCCGGAATCGGAGTAGCCCTGAAGGCACTTATCTCCGGCATCGCAGCCCTTAAATGGTGGCAGTTCCTTCTGGTGATTGCAGCAATCATGCTCGTAATATCCGGCCCTGCTTGCTTCATCGCATGGAAGAAACTCCGCAAACGCGACCTCGGCCCCGTGCTGAATGCCAACGGATGGGCGATCAACTCCAACGTCCTCGTCAACATCCTCTTCGGCGGCACCCTCACCAGCGTCGCGAAGTTCCCCATCGTAAAGGGCGATGATCCGTTCAAGAAAAAGACACCGGCCTGGAGAAAGGCTCTCCGCTGCATCATCGCAGCACTCGTGATCGCATTCGGAATCCTCTTCCTTACGGACAACCTCAAGTTCATCGGCATCCAACGCCATAAAGAAGCCGCTGAAGAGCCCGTGGCCGAGGCCGTAGCAGAGAATGCTGAAGGCACGGAAACAGCGGCACCCGCAGAGGCTGCAGCTGACGCACCGGCCGAGGCAGAAACGCCCGCCGCAACTGAATGACAAAAAGTTTGGAGTGCAAAGAAAAATTTCTAACTTTGCACTCCATTCTACTGGAGAGTTGGCCGAGTGGTCGATGGCGGCAGTCTTGAAAACTGTTGAACGGCAACGTTCCGGGGGTTCGAATCCCTCACTCTCCGCAAGAAATGCTGAAAATCAGCAAATTACAAGGTTTACGCCCAATTTTACGCCCACAAAAGCGAAAGTTGGGCGTAAATTTATCCCAAAAAACTGACCTATATTTTAGGAAACTACAAAAGTGCGGAAACGAAATACCCAGTCGGCAATGAAGGTGTTATGAAAGAGGCGGAAGTGCATTGAAATCAGAAGGCCTTGTTGATTTTTGCAATAATTGCCTTTGGCGATTCTATTCTGTACAAGACGGATTTTGCGTCAAGCCCCATAGCTGTCATATACTTTATTATGAGCGAATAATGTTTGGACGCGAAGGCGGTGGAAACATTTCCATTCGAGTCGAAACATATAGGCTCGTGGTGTGCAATCCTGTTTCTCAGTTCCCGTATCTCTCCAAGTTCACTGTACACTAGTTTCTGGGTAGTGCCTTTAGCCCTGTTAGGGAAGATTTGGAGA
>JAZLKT010000091.1:0-5385 GCA_045597785.1 Candidatus Cryptobacteroides sp. | reverse complement strand
CCCGCTTGGCCTCCGACTTCATTGCCGCTCAGGAGTTCGCCCTGGTCGTTTTCGAGCAGATACAGAACGATGTCCTCCCCTGCATTGAAGGCTGCCAGGTCTGCGGCAGATGCATAGTCGGCATCCGCCACGGCTTCGGGGACACTGCCCTGGGCGAATGGCAGAATATCGGCCGCACCCTGATGGACGCATACCGAGCCGACCTCGAAATCACACTTCGACAGACTTCCGTCAAGATGAAGGACATACCGGGCCACCAGACGTGTAAACGGGATTTCAATGGATTTTACCGAGGAGTTTATGGCAGTGATCTGCTTCGAGGCATAACTCATCGGCAAGCCTATGGAGGCAAAAGCGCTGAAATCCGACATGTCAAGCCGCAAATCCGCCAGGTCCGATTCGAGTATCGGGGCCTCGACGCGACCGACATTGGCAAGTGCATAAATGCGGTAGCTTTCGCGGCAGTGGAGGGTAACCGACACGCTTGTCTGCTCGCAGTAGATTTCCGTAAAAAGACGACCGTCCCTGTAGAAATAGACATTGAAGTCATGCACCGCGCTCTCGTCGATACTGCCGAGCGAACTGCGCGTCCGCGGAGCCGAGGCGCAGATGTCAACCCTTACGGGACCGCCCGTTTCGAAGAGAGCTATACTGTCGGCTTCGCAGGCGAGAGCGGCAAAAAGGGAGACCGCCAGAAATGGGATAAATTTTGGTTTCATATTATGATTCTTTGCCAGGGCAGGACATTCACGCTGACTCCTTCGCCCGTATAGCTGACGTCCACGTAGATATCTTCAAGATCGGCAGCCGTCCAGTCATAGCCCGAACCGTCTATTATCGAACCGAGAGGAACGGAGATGAGCTCGCTTCCTTCATCCGCGCGGGTCTGCCCTTTTTCGTAAAACAACAATTGAAGCGAATCGTCCGCCTGACGCGGCAGGCAGATTCTGTGATATTGATTGATGAACGGAACGATAGAAACAAGGAATTCCCCACCCACAGGTTCCATGGAAATGATATTCATTCCGCATACGTTTCCGCGGACGCAGACCTCGTAGGGGAAGTCCGGCCCTGAAACGGCATCAAGCTGGATATACGCAAACGCGAACTGACGGTGCAGGGACGCAGAATGTGACAGCCGGTCGCAACGGGTATCGAGCAGGGCGGACGAGGCGAAGACTTCATCCATACCGCAGCCCCTGGGGATAAGCAGCAGGTCCCCTTCCGTCCGGCAGGAGTGAATTCCGCTCAGAAAAGCGACCGGCAAGCCTTCCGACCGCACAGGGGCTTCAGCACGGCAGCGGTTCGTGCTGTCCACCGCCACCCTCGCACCGGCATCCGAAGACAAAGTCGGAAAGCATACCTGCACAATCTTTTCATCTCCGCCCGACAGGGTCAGGTCGAGAAGGCACGGGCACCGTGTCCTGTCGGCCTTAACGGAACAGCCGGCAAGACACATTGCCACAATGCACAAACAAGGTACAGGACCTTTCATAATGCTTATATTTCAAGTTCAGAACTGGTTTCGACGACCGTCCAGGGAACCACATTGACATTCAGCGAAACCGAGCCGACTTCGATGGGAGAATCACTAAGCCCGGAACCCGGCCTCTTGAGCGTAATTCCGCTTATCTCGTACGAGGTGTTCGGGGCAAGGTCGGGTACCGCAATGGGATAGTACATTACTTCCCCGTTAAGATCCGCTTCCAGAATCAGACGCATCGATCCGGCCGTACCGAAGAAAGGCGTCACATAGAAGAAGTGATCTTCGCCGTAGGATGCCTCATTGGCAAGAGTGCTCCCGACCTCGTCGTAAAGAAGGGCTTTGCAGGCGCCGTGGTCTATGCGTTCGGCTGTGCAGGCCGTTCCTCCGAAACTTGCCGAAGGGAGCACGTTGTCGACATACAGGGCCAGTATCTTGAACGTCTTTGCCGCGAGCGCGGTAGATTCGAAGTCGCGCGTGATGTTTCTTACGACCACCCTCGAGACCATTCTGCTTACATCAATCACCACCGAAGAGTCAGTGTTTGTGTTGATGCTGCGGCTGCCCGTCATCACCAGATTGCCCGGCGAGTTGAGCGTATAGTTGCTCTGAAGGGCGTTGAATTCACTGAGGGATGCAACCATCGAGCAATCCGGGCCATTGACCACGGCCTTTGCCGTATAGCTGCCATAAGGGCATTTGATTTCGATATCTCCTCCATTAGCCGAACTGCCGTAGGCCTCAAGCCTTCCTCCCGTCTTGAAAAGCAGAATCTGGGTGGTATTGACAGCCGCCTCGGCCGCATCCACCGAACCCGTCACCTTCGTGGCGGCGGGGGCGCTGACATTGAAAGAGAGTGTGCGAAGCTCTCCGTGAGCAGCCGGTCCTTCGAAAGAAGAAGTGCCAAAGTCCTTATTGCAGCTTCCAAACAGAAGCACGCAAGAAAGAAAAGGGTATAGAAAAAACGATTTCATGGTTTCAGGCATCAGGGGCTTTACATTTCGTACTGAAAAGGCTCATCGATTGAGATAATCTGCATACGGTTCGCCTGGATTTCATAGAAGATGCGCTCCACTTCGTCGGAGCCGGTGTAGTGCTGCGACTGAAGGCGCCCGCTCACATAGAGTTTCGTGCCCTTGGTAATTTGGGTGAGATCGGGAAGTCTGTCGTTTTCCCAAGCGACAACGTTGTGCCAGGTGGTGTCGATGACCGGTGTCCCGGTCTTGTCCTTGTACGCGTAATTGGTGGCTACCGAGCAATTGAGCACCTTTTTCCCTGCAACGGTGGCAATTCGGGCCATCCCTACCGTGCCACGGATTTCGATTCGATTTAACTGTTCCATAAAGTTTAATAGTATAAGTTTGTTCCGTTGCCCGGCTCACTCGCCCCGCGGCGGAGAGTGAGCTGCGGCAATGCAAATATGGAATGTTCCCGGGCGAAACGAATCCCTTCGCCGGTGGTCGGATGCAGAAATACACGTTTTTTTCGGTCGCGTGACGTTTTTTTGCACGGTCCGAAAAAAACTTTCACGCCGGAAAAAACTTTCGTGCGGCCATAAAACAAAATGCCCGATAAAACGTTTCTTTCAGTCCATTGCCTTTTCGGAGAGATTGTCCATATTGGGGCCGCTATGTATAAGAATGAAGAAACTTCAGAGCCTTCGTGCCTTCGATGCGGGGCTCCGGTGTACGGTCGCACCGACAAGAAATTCTGCTCCGACAAATGCCGGAGGGATTTTCACAACCTGAGTTCCAACGGACTCAGAAGCCTGCGCAGGGCCGCTATGCGTTCGCTCGACGCAAACTACCGCATACTCGAACAGTTCGTGCTGATGGGGATGGAATCAGTGCCCCTCGAGTCGGCCCGTGCAATAGGGTTCGACCCCGACGCCCACAGTTGGTCAAAAAAGAAGGGGCGCGGCCACACGCTGTACCGATGCTATGACATCGAGTACGTGCTGACCGCGTCCCGGATTCTCAAATTAAAGAAAGTGAACCCCTGAGCGACTATTTCGACTTCTGGGTTTCGGGAGCCTTTTGCTCGGGGATTTTGGTGGTTACAAGACTCTCTACAGCCTTTTCGTATTCAGCGTCGTTGATCATGTGGCAGGTGCCGTTGATCTGTGCGCCCATCTCGACCTGAAGCTTGTTCACGTTGACGCTTCCGTCGATAACCGACGAGCTCTTGAGAGTGAGAAGGTCCTTGACATAGATGTCACCCTTCATCTTTCCCCAGAAATCGACGTTGTTGCAAAGGAGACATCCCTTGAGGTCAGCCAGCTGGCCTACGACAATCTTGCCCTTCGAGTAGAGTTTGCCGTCAACCTTTCCATCAACCCTGATGTCGTTCACTGACGAAACTTCGCCCTTGATGACGGTGAGAGATGAAATCCTGCTGACGTCGTTGACGCTTACTTCGGGCTCGATGGCCTTCTTGACATTGTTGATATCCATAGTGCTTGAAATTATGATTTGTGTTGTAATTTGCTAAACTATTCCCTTGCCGTGGCAGTTCTTGTACTTCTTGCCGCTGCCGCAGGGGCAGGGGTCGTTGCGGCCAACTGTCTTGTCGACCTTGACGGGAGTGTTTGATTTCTGCTCTCCGTTGGTGCTGAGGTCGGTCCGGCGGGCCTGCAGGCGCGAGGTGTCGGGCCTTGTCTGCACGGCGCGGCGGGGCTGGTCCTGCAGAGGGATGAAGGCGCGCAGCAGGAACGAAAGAACGTCCTGGTTGAGCGATTCCAGCATCGAGGCGAAGAGGTTGTAACTCTCGAGCTTGTAGACCACTTTCGGGTCCTTCTGCTCGTAGGAGGCGTTCTGGACGCTCTGCTTGAGGTCGTCCATCTCGCGCAGATGCTCTTTCCAGTGCTCGTCTATCTGGTAGAGGATAATGTTCTTGCTGAGGGTCTTTGCAACTTCGCGGCCTTCGGAAGAGTACGCCTTCTCGAGGTTGACGGAAAGGGTAATGACCTTGCGGCCGTCGCTCACGGGGATGGCGATGTTCTGATACATCGTACCCTGGCCCTCATAAACTCTCTTGATGATGGGGGCGAGTTTCTCGACAAGTGCCGACATACGGCGGTCGTACACTTCCTGCATCTGGTGGCAGAGGGCATCGACAATGGCCTGCTGCTTCGATTTTGTGTAGAACGCCTCATCGAAACCGGGATCGATGGACAGCTTTGCCATAAGGGTTTCGGCGAAGTCTTCGTAAGCGTAGCCGTCACAGTTCGCGACGAGCAGCGAAGCGGTGTCAACCATCATATTCTGAAGGTCAATCTCGACCTTCTCACCGCTGATGGCATTGCGGCGGCGCGAGTAGATGGCTTCGCGCTGATAATTCATGACATCGTCGTATTCGATGAGGTTCTTGCGGACACCGAAGTTGTTCTCCTCGACCTTCTTCTGGGCCTTTTCAATGGCACCGGAGAGCATCGAGCTCTCGAGGGCCTCGTTCTCTTCCATTCCGAGCCTGTCGACAACGGATGCGATACGTTCCGAGCCGAAAAGGCGCATCAGCTTGTCTTCGAGCGAGATGTAGAAGCGCGAAGAACCCGGGTCGCCCTGACGTCCGGCACGTCCGCGCAACTGGCGGTCCACACGGCGGCTGTCGTGGCGCTCGGTACCTATGATAGCGAGACCTCCGAGTTTCTTGACTTCGTCGGTAAGCTTGATATCGGTACCGCGACCCGCCATATTGGTGGCGATGGTCACCGCGCCGTGAATACCGGCATCGGCAACGATTTCCGCTTCTTTTTCATGGAACTTGGCATTGAGCACGTTGTGACGGATGCCTCTCATGCGGAGCATGCGGCTCAGCAGTTCCGAGGTCTCCACGTCGGTGGTACCCACGAGCACGGGGCGTCCGGCATGCGAGAGCTCAACCACGTGGTCGATTACCGCGGC
>JAZLKT010000090.1:0-20091 GCA_045597785.1 Candidatus Cryptobacteroides sp. | reverse complement strand
ATCCATATAGAGGTTGTTGTCGAATGAGAGCAGAGAGATGTCCGAGGGAATCTGCAGACCGCTCTCGCGGATGGCTTTCATAGCGCCGAGCATTATCGTGTTCGACAGGGCGAAGATGGCTGTCGGGCGCTCGGCGCGGTTCAGAAGCAGTTTGCACTCGACATAACCGCAGTGTATCGAGAACTCGTCTCCGACAACGGTCTCGAGAGCGGTGAGCGAAGCGTCTTCCATTGCCTTGCGATAGCCGGCCACACGTTCGCGGTTGGGCATCGACTCCCTCTCGCCCTGTATGCAGGCAATGCGGCTGTGCCCACCGTCGATGAGAGCCTTGGTGCCGAGAAGACCGCCCTGGTAGTTGTTGGTCGTTACGTACGAGAGGGAAGTGCTGTCGTAGTAGCGGTCCATCAGCACTACGGGCAGATACGCATCGAGCCTCTCAAGCAGGGCCGGGTCGGCGCCGCAGGGCACGGCGATTATGCCATCGATTTCGCGGGCGGCAAGCATCCTTGCGCTTTCGTTCATGTTCTGTTCCTGCTCCATAGTGTCGACTACGATGGTGGTATAGCCCCTCTTGTTGGCTTCGGAGATGACGACACTCGCCATTTCGGCGAAGTAGGGGTTGGCCACCGACGGGAGAAGGAGGCCGATGGTGTCCGATTTGCGTGTGCGCAAACTTTTCGCCACTGCGCTGGGTGTGTAATTGACCCTGTGCGCTTCCTTCAGGATTTTTTCCGCTGTGTCGGCTGGAATGCGGTGCTCTGCCGCATTTCCGCTCAGAACGCGTGATACCGTGGTGATGGAATAGCCCGTACGGGCTGCGATGCTGGAGAGAGTTTCTTTCTTCATAGGCCTGTTTTGCGCAATAAAGTTACTAATTTTGCGCAACATAAGTGTAAAGGGCACAATTATTTCCGTAGGAAAGCAAGGTTTTTACGCGTAAAAATCCAAAATTTGAGGCCTGTTTGCACAAACGATATCGCAATATATGGAAAAGAAAAAGAAAATACTTGTCATCGGTAGCAGCAATACCGATATGACAATCAAGAGCGAGTGGCTTCCCAAGCCCGGTGAAACCATTCTCGGAGGCGTCTTCTGTATGGGTCCCGGAGGGAAGGGCGCCAATCAGGCCGTAGCCGCACAGAGGCTCGGCGGAGACGTTACTTTCATCTGCAAGGTCGGTAACGACATTTTCGGCGACAATGCTGTCAAAGGCTACGAAAAGGAGGGGATGGATACCTCGCATATCCTCCGTTCCGACAAGGCTTCGGGCACAGCGCTGATTATGGTCGATGCGCACGGAGAGAACTGCATCGCGGTGGCTCCCGGCGCCAATGGCGACATCACCCCCGAAGATATCGACGCTCTCGCCGATACTATCAAGAATGCCTCGTACCTCATCCTTCAGCTCGAAATCCCCGTCCCTGCAGTGCTGCGTGCGGCAAAGATTGCACACGAGGCCGGCGTATGCGTGATTCTCAATCCCGCACCCGCCTGCCCGCTGCCCGAAGAACTCTTCCGCTATGTCTCGCTTATGACTCCGAACCAGACCGAGACTTCGCTTATGAGCGGGCTCGAGGTTACCGACCGTTCTTCGCTGCTCGAGGCGGCCGACAAACTGCGCGGCTATGGTGTGCGCGACTTCGTCATCACGCTCGGTTCGAAAGGCTCGCTCGTCTATGAGGGCGGCGTTGCCACCGAGGTGCCCGCGCTCAAGGTGAAGGCCGTGGATGCCACTGCGGCCGGAGACACTTTCTGCGGAGCGCTCTGCGTTGCACTGAGTGAAGGTCTCGGGCTTGTTGATGCGGCACGCTTCGCTACCAAGGCTTCGGCCCTCACCGTCCAGAAGATGGGCGCTCAGGATTCCATTCCCTACAGGTCAGATATCAAATAATTAAAACCGTAATACTATGTTTATCGCTAACAGCCAATTTCTCGCAGTAATTCTCTGCATTATCACTATGTTGTGTTGGGGTTCCTGGGGCAATACCCAGAAACTCGCCGCCAAGAGCTGGAGGTACGAGCTCTTCTACTGGGACTATGTCATCGGTATGGTGCTCTTCTCGCTCATAATGGCCTTCACTCTCGGCTCTTTCGGCAAGCAGGGAGTTCCTTTCCTTGCCAACCTTGCACAGGCCAACTTCACGAGCATTGCCTGGGTTCTTGCAGGAGCCGTGGTATTCGCGATTTCCAATATTCTTCTGTCCGCTTCGACCGCAAAGGCCGGAATGTCGGTCGCTTTCCCTCTCGGAGTGGGACTCGCACTCGTAGTTGGCGTTATCAACAACCTCATCTTCCATCCCAATGACAAGACCAACGTGGCCCTTCTGCTCGTAGGCGTGGCTCTCGTTGTTGTCGCCATCATCTGCAACGGCGTCGCTTCCGGAAAGGTTGACAGCGCAGAGCGCGATCCCAAGCAGAACCGCCAGGGTATTGTGTACGCTATTCTCGCAGGTCTGATTATGTCGTTCTTCTCCGCACTCGTTTACAACGGAGTGGATATCAACAACTTCGCTGCGCCTACAGAGGGTATGCTCACTCCCTATAGCGGACTCGTGATTTTCTCTCTCGGCGTATTCGCCTGCAACTTCCTCTTCAACGGAATCTTTGCACTCAACGACCCCTCACAGCCCGGCGTAAACTTCGCCGACTACTTCAAGGGCGATTGCAAGACCCACCTCGTAGGTATGCTCGGTGGTGCTATCTGGTGCCTCGGTACCGGCCTCAACTATGTATCTGCTGGTACTGCAGGTGCAGCCATTTCATACGCACTCGGTCAGGGCGCTCCGCTTGTAGCCGCCATCTGGGGTGTATTCATCTGGAAGGAGTTCAAGGGCGCGAAGAAGGGTGTCAATGTCCTTCTCAGCCTTATGTTCGTGCTCTTCGTGGCAGGTCTTGCAACAATAATCGCCGCTGGCAACTAATATGAAAAAACTGTTCGCATTGCTGGCCCTGTCGGCCCTCGCGCTCTGCCTTGCGGCAGGCGCAGCCGCACAGACCCGCAAAATCACCGGTACGGTTACCGGAAGTGATTCCGAAGTGCTCGTGAGCGCCACCGCTCTGAGCGCATCGGGCAAATATGCCATTGCCGACATAGACGGCAAGTTCTCGCTCGACGTCAAGGAGGGTGAGAGCGTTACTGTGTCGTTCTTCGGCTATGATGACGTTACTTTTACCGTAGGGGCGCAGAGCAACTACGATATCATACTCCCAGTTTCGGCTGCCAACGTGCTTGACGCAACCGTGGTCATCGGTTACGGTACCACCACAAAGAAGGAAATCACCGGTTCGGTATCGAGCCTCAGGAGTGACGACTTCGACAAGGGTGCGTTCAACGATGCCGCCGCAATGCTCCAGGGTAAGGTTGCCGGTCTTTCGATTACCAACCCCAACGGTGCCGACCCTAACGGCTCGATGGAGATTCTCCTCCGCGGAACGAATACACTTTCTGCGGGCCAGGGCCCCCTCATTATCGTTGACGGTGTGAGCGGAGCAGACCTTTCGACAGTCGATTTCCAGGAAGTCGAGAGTATGGACGTTCTCAAGGACGGTTCAGCCGCTGCAATCTACGGTACACGCGGTACCAATGGTGTAATCATCATCACGACAAAGCGTGCCAAGGCAGGCAGAACTTCGGTTGAATATGACGGATCGGTTTCGACCCAGACCGTTCTTTCGCGTGCCGTTCCCATGACCGCATCGGAGTTCAAATATGCCATCGAGAATTATAAACCGTCGGCAAGCTATGCCCTTTACGGGGGCGATACCGACTGGTTTGACGAGGTGACACGCACCCCGTTCAGCCACAGGCATACGTTGTCGGTTTCCGGAGGCTCGGAGTCGTTCTCGCACCGCACTTCGTTCAATGTTCAGCAGAACCAGGGACTTCTCAAGAACAACGACCACAACCGTTATCTGCTCAAGAGCAACATTCACCAGGAAGCTCTTGACGGATGGCTGACTCTCGACTATAATCTCACTTACGGAAAGCGCGACTATCAGGGCTCGCGTACCGGTATCTTCCGCCAGGCCTTCCTGCACAACCCTACGGAGCCCATCTGTGATCCGACCGACGAACTGAACGGCGGCTACTTCACCATAAGTGCGATGGATTATTACAATCCCGTGGCAATGCAGAACGAGCGCGAGAGCAAGGCCGAGGTCAATGACATTACAGTCAACGGCCGTGCCACTCTCAACATCAAGCCGGTCAAGGGACTCAAGTGGGACAACTTCGTGAGCGCACGCAATCAGAATTTCGGAAGCACCGACTACCTCACACGCTTCTATCCCGGCAACACGGGTAAGAAGGGTGAGGCCAGCATCGAGAACAGCTACTACAAGGACCTCCAATACGAGAGCACCCTGCAGTACTCGAACAAGTTCGGTCAGCACTCCCTTCAGGGAATCCTCGGCTATACCTACGAGAAAGAACAGTATTTCTCGTCATATATGAACAACTACGACTTCGATACAGATTTCTTCAAGGTCAACAATATCGGAGGCGGAAAGGCCCTTCTTACCGGTAATGCCGATATGAGTTCGGAGCGTTCCCAGAACAAGTACATCGCCTTCTTCGGTCGCGTGATGTACAACTATGCCGACAAATACATGGCTTCGGTTTCGCTCCGCCGCGACGGTTCGAGCCGCTTCGGCGAGAACAATAAATGGGGATGGTTCCCGGCCATCAGCCTCGGCTGGCGCCTTACCCAGGAAGATTTCCTCAAGGATGTCGAGTGGCTTGACGAACTCAAGCTCCGCGCCGGTTACGGTGTCACAGGAAACCAGGATTTCTCGAACTACAAGTCGCTCTTCCTTGTGAAGACCAGCGGCAACTTCTACTATGACGGCAAGTGGAGCACCGCTTACGCCCCCGCAAGCAACGCCAACCCCGACCTCGCATGGGAGAAGAAGTCCGAATTCAATGTCGGCGTCGATTTCGAAATGCTCGAAGGACGCCTCTCCGGAACGATCGACTATTACTACAGGTTGACATCGAACCTGCTCTACAACTATACTGTTCCCGTTCCTCCCTACGATTACGGAACTTTCTTCACCAATGTCGGCAAAATCAGCAACAGCGGTATCGAGCTTACGTTGAGCGGAACTCCCGTAAAGACCAAGGAAGTGACCTGGGTATCTACCCTTACCGCAGCGCACAACTCCAACAAGCTCATCTCTTTCACCAACGAAGAATTCGCAGGCCAGGAGTATCGCATCGGCTGGCTCAACACTCCTCTCGGAGTATATTGCCAGAGGCTTATCGAGGGTGAGAGCATCGGAACATTCTACGGTCCTGAGTTCGACAGCATACGCTCATCCGGTTCCATAAAGGTTAACCAGACCAAAGAGAGCGACTGGGTTAACCTTGGCAGCGCCTATCCCGATCTGACCCTTGGCTGGAGCAACTCCGTCTCATTCGGAAACTTCTCGGTCAGCTCGACAATGCGTGCCTCGATTGGCGGCAAGGTCTTCAACCAGATGAGGGCCGTTTATGAGGGAATATCCGACTTCGGTCAGAAGAATATCCTCGCCACCTGGCTCGATAATACCGAGTACACAGGCAATCCTATATACTGCTCGCGTTATCTTGAGGATGCAAGTTACTTCAAATGGGACAATCTTTCCGTTACATATAATATTCCTATGAAGGAAGGCTCGCTTGTCAAGAAACTTGCAGTATTCGCTACCGGACAGAACCTCCTTGTCCTCACCGCCTACAAGGGTGTCGATCCCGAGGTCAGCCTCGGCGGCCTTACCCCCGGTATCGAAGGTCTTAGTTACTATCCCCGTACAAGGGTGTTCACGGCAGGTGTAAGTCTTAAATTCTAATGCCCGGAAAAATGAAAAAGTCTATAGCAATCATATTCGCAGCGGCTGCACTTGCCGCTTCCTGCACGAATCTGGATGAAGTAATCTTCAGCCAGGTGCCCAAGGACGTTTTCCTTTCGGACGACAACCTTCTTGCCCTCTACACTTCGCGTCCTTATACCGCCCTGCAGAGCTGGGGTGCCGAGCAGAGTATGCTCACACTCATTATGCAGGTCAGCAACGAGGTCGCGATACCCGTGTCCTATAACGGAAGCTGGGGAGAACCCCGCTACGGTGAACTCCAGCGCCACGATTTCCCTACTTCCAACAAGCTCATCCGCTGCGGCTGGGATTACTGTTTTGACGGTATCTCCGCCTGCAACGACGCCATCTATGAGCTCGAGAATATAGGCAACCCGACCGATGCTTCGCGCAAGAGCGTGGCTGAAATCAAAGTCCTCAGGGCTTTCTACTATCTTCTCGCTGTCGATTGCTTCGGCAATGTGCCCTACGCTGTCGACAAGAAGCAGACCGGTTATCCCGAGCAGAAGGACCGTGCCTTCATGCTCAGTTTCCTCGAGAAGGAAGTCAAGGACAACATCGCCCTTCTTGACGAGACAGTCAGTGCTTCGACCTATGGCCGCGTGACCAAGGGTATGGCAAACTTCATTCTTGCCAAGATATACCTCAACTCCGAGAGATGGACAGGCAGCGCCCGCTACGACGATGCCGCCGCGATCTGCAAGGAAATCATGGACAGCGGTCAGTATTCGCTTGCTCCGGGTTATGCCCAGAACTTTGCCATTCAGAATGAGAACGGGTCCGAGGCTATCTTCGCCATTCCCTACAGCAGTGTTTACACTCCCCAGGGCTTCTACATCTTCGTGATGACTTTCAACGACGACCTCCAGACGGCTTTCCAGATTGGTGAGACCTGGAACGGTTCAATGATATGCCAGCCCGACTTCTTCGACTCCTACGAGAGCGGAGACCTCCGCAAGGACGCAACCTGGCTCTATGGACAGGTTTACGACTATTCCGGCCAGAAGTACCAGATCAAAGTCATCAAGGACGGTGAAACCACATATCAGGACTACATCCTTACCGCATCTCCTATCGAGGAAGAAAAATATACGAGCGGCCTCGCCCGTATGGATGGTGCCCGTATAGTGAAGTGGCCCTATCAGAGCGACGGAACCCTCAAGACGTACAAAGTATGTATGGAGAATGATTTCTACCTCATGAGATATTCCGACGTTGTGCTGATGTATGTCGAGGCTCTCGTCCGTCAGGGTAAAACCACTGATGCCGCTGCAGTCGAGGAGTTCAAGGCAATCAGGACCCGTGCCGGCCTTTCTCCCATGTCGGCTGGAGACCTCACGCTTGACAATCTTCTCCTCGAGCGCCAGCACGAACTCGCACTCGAAGGCTGGTCAAGGCAGGACCTTATCCGCTTCGGAAAATATACCGACGCGTGGTGGTGCAAGGAAGCGGGCGATGCTCACGTCGAACTTTTCCCCATCCCCGATGAGCGCATGGGAGACAACCCCAATCTCGTACAGAACCCCGGATATTAATAGACAAGAATGAAATTCAGAATACCCGTAACCGCAATAATCGCATCGCTTGCCCTCCTTGCTTCGTGCTCCGAGGGCGCGATGGAGATTTCCCGCGAAGAACTCAAGGACAAGATAGCCGGCGCCTGGCTGGGCCAGATGGTCGGCAATATCTACGGTCTCGAATATGAGAACAAATTCATCGAAGCCGCCGGCGAACCGCCCTTTGTCTTCAATAAGGCAATGGGCAAGATGAGTGCGGTGGACGGAGCATTCTCCGACGATGATACCGACGTCGAGTATCTCTATCTGCTGATGATGGAGAAGTACGGTGTCGATCCTTCCTACGCACAGATACGCGAAGGCTGGATGTATCATATCCGCGACCGCGTGTGGCTTGCCAACAGGGCTACTCTCGGCCTTATGCACTACGGCCTCACGCCCCCGTTCACGGGCGATATGCGCTATAACCCGCACTGGTTCCAGATCGATCCCCAGCTCATCAACGAGATATGGAGCTATACCGCTCCCGGCATGCCCGCATACGCTGCCGGCATCTCGGAGTGGGCTGCCCGCATCACGAGCGACTCCTGGGCCACTTCGCCTACTGTGGTTTACGGAGCAATGTATTCCGAGGCCTTCTTCGAGAAGGACATAAAGACTCTTGTGGAGCACTCGAAGAAGTATCTCCCCAAGGGCGACAGGTTCCGCACCATCATAGACGAGTGCCTCTCGCTCTACAAACGCTATCCCGACGACTGGCATGCCGCAAGGCAGTATATCGCCGACAAGTACTACGTGAACGAGGCTGATGCCACGAAGACCATCTGGAACGCCGATCTCAACGGCGCGATGGGCATCCTTGCCCTTCTCTACGGAAACGGCGACATTGACAAAACCCTGCTCATAGGCTGTGCCCTGGGCTTCGATGCCGATAATCAGACCGCTACAATCTGCGGTCTGCTCGGTGTCGTGAACGGCGCCTCCGCCGTACCCACCGACCGTTCGATGCCTTTCGAGCATTGGACCAAGCCGTTCAACGACCGCTACATCAACGTGACACGTTACGATATGCCCGATGCATCAATCGAAGACATCATCGAGCGCACGGTCGTTCTCGCCGAAAAGATCATCGTCAAGAACGGAGGCGAAAGCTTCGAGCGTGACGGGCAAGTCTGGTACCGCATCAACCCCAAGGCTGCATTCCACGCACCCCTCGAGTTCTGCGTCGGCCCCAATCCGCGCATCGTGGCGGGAGAGACGACCGATTATGACTTCGCCTGTGTCACCAACCGTGGCTATCAGTGGAGCCTTGTCGGAGGCAATCTTCCCGAAGGGCTCAGTTTCCGTGACGGAAAACTCAGTGGCGTTGCCACGACTCCCGGAGACTACAGCATCACCCTGCGCCTGAGCGACGGCATCAAGTCCATCGACAAGGAGTTCGCTCTCGTCGTGCGCGGCCGCAACATCGCTCCGGAGAATGCCGAGATTCTTTCGCTTGTGAAGGAAACCAATTTCGAGGTGCTGGATTCGTGCTGGACAACCGTCGCACATTCGTTCTACGCCAAGAGTGTGGACGTCATCTGCGATGGCGTTTACGACGGCCCCGGAGCCTCGTTCTACTCGCTCGCGGACAAGTACATCGGCCCCAAGGAAGATTACTTCGGCTACCGTTGGAACGAGCCTGTTACGATAGACATGCTCTCATTCCATTACGGCTGTCTTGAAGAGTTCGGCGGTTGGTATTCGACAATCCGTGTTGAGGCGCTCGATGCCGACGGCAACTGGCAGGAAATCCCTGCGGCCATATCGCCTGCGCTTCCCGAGTCGGATGCCGTGTTCATCCAGCCGCACAGCAGCGAATTCCTGTTCCGCTTCGAGAGCCCTGTTACCACCACCGCAATCCGTGTGATAGGTGATGATGCCGTTCTGGTTCACTGGAACAAATACACAAAGAACGTTTCGTCGTTCATATCAGTTTCTGAAATAGAAGTTTACAGCGCCCGATGAAAAGACTCGTTTACGCAATAATCCCCCTGCTTTGCCTCGCTTCCTGCTGCAAAGCCCCCTCCGAAGTCACGCTCAGCCGTGACGCCCTTATGGACAAGATCAAGGGCGGCTGGGCCGGTCAGACCATAGGCGTCGTGTACGGAGCTCCCACCGAGTTCAAGCATCAGGGAACCATAATCCCCGACTCGCAGCCCATCGAGTGGCGCGAGGGGATAGTGCGCTACTGGTGGGATAAGAAGCCCGGTCTTTTCGATGACGTTTATAATGACCTTACTTTTGCGGAGGCCTTCCAGCAGATGGGCATTGACGCCAGTACCGATTCGCTTGCAATGCGTTTCGCCTATGCCGACTACCATCTCGCACACGCCAACCAGGCGGGCCGTTACAATATTCGGCAGGGCGTGATGCCGCCTATGTCGGGCTACTGGATGAACAATCCTCACGCTGACGACCTTGATTTCCAGATCGAAGCCGACTTCGTTGGTCTGATGGCTCCCGGCCTGATGCCCGAGGCAATGGACATCGCAGACCGCGTCGGCCATATCATGAACAGCGGCGACGGCTTCTACGGAGGTGCTTTCGTCGCCGGTCTGTACAGCGCAGCCTTCGTTTGCGACGATCCGGCCAAGATACTTGACATGGCACTTGAGCCCATACCCGAAGAGAGCACGTTCTGGCAATGCGTCAACGACGTGCGTGTTCTTCACCGCAAATATCCGAAAGACTGGAAACGCACCTGGTTCGAGATTCTCAAGAAATGGGGCGCCGACACCGGCTGTCCGAAGGGTGTGTTCCTCAGCTTCGACATTGATGCGAAGATAAATTCCGCCTATGTGGCAATAGGCCTCCTCTACGGCGAGGGCGATTTCGGCAAGTCAATCGAGATAGCCACCCGCTGCGGTCAGGATTCCGACTGCAATCCGGCTACCGTGGGCGGCGTACTCGGCGTTGCGAAGGGCCTTTCCGGCATTCCGGCCGAGTGGCGCGAGCCTCTCGAGGAGATATGGTACTTCGACTTCGAAGGTACGGACGTCTCGCTCGAAAAGGGCTCGCACTATTCGTTCGACCAGGCCCTGCAGTTCATTGAGCGTGCCGGCGGCAAGGTGGATGAGGCCAGCGTGACCATTCCCCAGCGCAAGGCTGAGGTGCTGCCTCTCGAGCAGAATTTCACGAACACCTATCCCGTCAAGCGCGACCAGAAGGACGCCTGGATGTCGGAAGATTACGAATTCGACTTCGACGGCAACGGTTTTGTCATCTGGGGCAACCTCGTATGCCTGCGAGGCATAAGCGCCAACTATGCCGACCGCGTTTCCAAGAAGCACGTAGGCTCGGAAGTGTTCGCCCTCGCCGAGCAGAACGACGACTATGTGGCAGAGATAGAGGTGTGGATTGACGGCACTCTCGACCAGGTGTCGATACTCCCTATGCGCGGAACTTCGCGCAAGCTCGAACCCGCCTGGAAGTACTGTATGCCCGAAGGACACCATATCGTAAGGATGATATGGCGCAACCCCAGGCCGGATGAATATCTCCTTCGTATAAACGCGATTCAGTATTACTCTGAAAACCCCGTAATCAGATAGTATGAAGAAAACCATCATAGCCGTTCTGGCCCTGTCCCTGCTCGTGTCCTGCCAGCGTTCAGCTGTTCCTTACGGAACTGCGGTAAGCCTTGACCGCACAACCGTCGAGGACAAGATACGCGGCGGCTGGTTCGGCCAGACCATAGGCTGCACCTACGGCGGCCCCACGGAGTTCAAGTACAAGGGATCGATCATCAACGACGAGATTCCCATCCCCTGGTACGACGACTATATCTACGACACGTTCATCGAGGACCCCGGTCTGTATGACGACGTCTATATGGACCTCACCTTCCTCGAAGTGATGGCCGAAAACGGCGTGAACGCTCCGGTGGAGCTGTTCGCCCAATCCTTCGCCAATGCCGACTACAAACTCTGGCACGCAAATCAGGCTGCAAGGTACAATATCCTGAACGGAATTATGCCTCCTATGTCGGGCCACTGGACGAAGAATCCCCACGCCGACGACATCGACTTCCAGATTGAAGCCGACTTCATAGGAATGATAACCCCCGGCCTTCCCGATGCTGCCAGCGACATTGCCGACCGCATCGGCCACATTATGAATTATGGTGACGGCTGGTACGGCGGAGTGTTCACCGCCGCCATGTATTCGCTCGCTTTCGTTTGCGACGATATCCCTACGGTCGTATCCGAGGCCCTGAAGACCATACCCGAAGGCACGAAATTCCACGACTGCATTGCGGATGTCATCCGCTTCCATAAGAAATACCCCAACGACTGGCACCAGTGCTGGTTCGAGATTCAGAAAAGGCACAACCTGGATGTGGGCTGCCCCGAAGGTGTGTGGAACTGCTTCAATATCGACGCCACCATCAATGCCGCGCACGTTGTAATGGGACTGCTTTACGGCGAAGGCGACTTCGGCCGTACGATGGACATCTCCACCCGTTGCGGTGACGATTCCGACTGCAACCCCGCTTCGGCTGCCGGTATCCTCGGCGTAATGTACGGCTACGATGCCATTCCCGCCGAATGGAAAGGCGGGGTGGAGAAGATAGCCTCAATGCCCTTCCCGTACACGTCGATCAGCCTCAATTCCCTTTGTGACATCAACGTTGACCTTATCGCTCAAGTCCTTGAGGCAGAAGGCGGCCGTGTCGATGACGACGTGTTCGTCTGCCCCGTGAAGGAGCCTCACGCCGTGCGTTACGAGCAGTCTTTCGAGGGGCTTGTTCCCGTTGCGAAGGTTGTTCTGAAGAAACGTTTCAGCGATGAACTCACGCTTTGCTTCAACGGCAATTCGATAGTTGTCGAAGGCAGCGTGGTCAAGACCGGTCACGACGAATCCGATTACCGTGCCCGCCTTCAGGCCTGGATAGACGGCAGCCTCGTCGAGGAGTTCGAGATGCCTTTTGACTATATCAAACGCAAATACGAGGTGTTCAGCACCTATTGCATCGGCAGCGGAGAACACACCCTGAAGCTTGTGCTTCTCAACCCGCATCCCGATTACGTTATCAATACTCAGGAAATGGTGATTTATGATGAAGTTCGATAAACTGGTTGTTTTTCTTGCTGCGGCCATCGTGGCCGGAGCCTGCGGTTGTACCAAACCACGCGTGCTGCCTGCCACTGACGGCACGTTCGAACGTTATACCAAGGATATGGTTATGCATAGCGACATTCTCAACACGGATGTCAAGTTCTCGGTTTATCTGCCTGCAAGCTATGTGAAGGAGAAGGACAGACACTATTCTGTAGTCTATATGCTTCACGGGCTGGGCGATGGCAACAATTCCTGGAACGGTAACTATCTTCACGCAAATTCCAGAATCCAGACCCTCGAGAATTCCGGCCTGAACGATATGATTTACGTGTTCCCCTCGGGATTCAGTTCATATTACTGCAACTACTACAACGGCAGTTACAAGTATATGGATATGTTCATAAAGGAGTTTGTCCCTTATGTTGACAAGTGTTTCCGCACAATTCCCGATGCCGGACACCGTGCCCTTACCGGCTATTCGATGGGAGGCTTCGGAGCTATGGTCCTTGCCGAGAAGAACCCCGATGTATTCTGTTGCAGCGCTCCTCTTAGTATGTCGTTCCGCACCGACGCCCAATATATGACTGAAAGCCAGAGCGGCTGGGACGGCCAGTGGGGCAAGATATTCGGCGGAATCGCCAAGGCAGGCGAGGAAAGGCTCACCGATTACTATAAGGAACATTGCCCGTATTACCAGTTCGTGGATGCGAACCGGTCCGAACTCGAGAAGGTGAAGTGGTTCTTCATCTGCGGTGATGACGAAGAACAGCTTCTCATCGCCAACGACTCCCTTCACACCCTTTTACGGGACAGGAATTTTGCTCACGAGTACAGGGTCGTCAATGGTGGGCATTCCTCGTCCGTATGGAACGATGCTCTGCTCGAAGTGCTTCCGCTTTTCGACCATTATATGAACGGTGCTTCGCAGTGGCCCGCCATCAAGGAGGCTGCGAAACAGAATGTCCTGCCGGCAGAAGACGGAACGATGAAGTCGGTTAATTTCAATGCGGACGCCGATGCCGTCGGAGTATATTTCTTCCACTACGGCCTGTCGGATGCTGAGATTGCCGAAGCAATGGCAACCCTCTATTCGCCCAACACAACCTTCAACTTCATTTATCTGCCGTGTGACCTGTCAAAGAAGAGCATCTCCGAATGGGAGGATGCTTACGTTTCGATAAGGCAGGGAAAGAAGATAGCAGTTGCCTTCGGGAAGGCCGGGTCGGATGTGATGGATGCAAAGTCCGATTTTGCCATCATATCGTTCATATCAGCCGACCTTGGCGGCCGTCTTTCGACTAAGGAAGGCGAGCGCTACTACTTCAGTTGTACCGATGACGATGATTCATACGCCTCGATGGGCGCGCTGTACTGCTCGTGCAAGCGCAGCGGGGCAAGTTTCGAGTACAGGGTAATCGATGCTTCGGATAATGCCGCGTCGGACAGACTGCGTTGTATAGAAAAAATAAAACAGTATATAACTTACTAACAAACAACACTTTTTATTAACCACAAATTCTTTTGACAAATGAAAAAGATTTTTGCTTTCGCAGCTATGGCTGCAACACTGGTGTCTTTCGCATCCTGCAACAAAGAGGAAGGAAAGAAAGGCGGTAATGGCGATGACGAGACTTTCGTAAAGGAGTATCGCATCACATCTCTCGACGGCAATGAGTTCAAGTATGACGCTCAGGGCCGTGTTATCTACTACGGAAACGAGGAGGAGTCCCGTGAGTTCACTTACGATGGAACCAAGCTCACCATCACCAACAACTACAAGGGCGAGAAGACCACAGAGTACACTGCTACTCTCGACGCTGCCGGCCACGCTATCGAAATCAAGACCACAGAGCACACCTGGGTTAACACATTCGATAAGAACGGTTACCTTGTAAAGGTCGTTAAGGACGGTGTTGAGCGCACCAACCAGACAATCGAGGATGGCAACATTATGGCTTGGGGCCGTTGGGACGGCGACAACAACTTCTGGCGTCAGAAGAAGGCTACTTATCTTGACAAAGTCAACAAGGGCGCCGTTCAGACACATTGGAACGAGGATACCGATATGAAGCGCTGGATGTTGGAAGCCGGTTTCCTCGGCAATACCTCCGTTAATGTTCTCGAGAGCTGCCGCTGGTGGAACTTCGGTGACGAACCCGCTGCCAAGACCGCTGTTTACGAGTACGAGTATGATGCCAACGGATGCATCACCAAGGAGACCAAGTACTACGGAGTCTGGAACGAGACCGATATGACCGGAATGGACTTCGACGACGAGCACACATTCACATTCGAGAAGATTAAGAAGTAATTCAATCTCCCTGTAAAACAAAATCCGGCGGGAATCATTTCCCGCCGGATTTTTTGTAAGTTTGCAGCGGGAATGGTTATATTTGCGGGGCACTGATTAGTTTATAATTCACAACATTTGTATGAAGAAAACGACTTTGATTCTTTCCTGCATGCTGCTGTCCCTGGGCCTGAGTGCGCAGAACAGCGCAGTGGAACTGATGGGAGGATTCTCAATCGAGCCGTACATCGTTAAAGGTGATGCGCGCTCCGCTTTGGGATCCGCAACCGGAGGAAACGGATATCTCCGTTACACATATTTCTTTTCGGAGCATTGGGGCGCATTTGCCCAGTTTGGGTCGGAATCAGTCTCCAGTGACGAAAGTTCTTTCTTCGGCGCGATGAACAAGGCCGATGGCGGAAAATACCGATACCGATTCAGCGGTTGGTCAGGACTTTCCAACGAACTTGACGTTGTGAGCGTAGGAGCCGCTTACAGATGGGATTGCGGGAGCTTCCGCTTTACACCGAGAGTTGCCATAGGCCTGGGAACCTTTGACGGTTACGACTATGCTTATGAGCGCCAGGCAAGAGAAGGGTCTTCCGGCCCTGAGTGGTTTTCATTCTCGCCCGTCGGAGAGGCTGTCTATTACGACTATCTTATCGACAGCAGGATTAACTACTATACCATCCCCACCGTCCTTCTGCTTTCTGCCGATTTCCAGATTGCAATCAGGCCGACCGCAAGATTCTATGTCTTTGCGCAGCCGGGCGTAACGTTCGCTCCCACTCCGTTCGACGTCGAGGATACGAAATACTCTGCTACCAAGTCCGTCGAACCCGCCAATTGGGCGGAAGCTATGGCATACTCGGGACTTTCCGATGTCTGGAAGCAGGATCCTGACTCCAAGGCAACCACTGTCGAAAAGGCATTCGCTTCACCTTTCTTCCACCTCAACTTCGGTATCGGAATCAATTTCGGATACAGGAGCAAAAAATAAAGACTGCTATGAAAAGATATATCAAACTTTTTGTCTGCGCGGCTCTGGCCGTTCTCGCCTTTGCTTCCTGCAGCAAAGACTACGAGGGCTATTACGACAAGGCTTACTACGAAACCAATAAGGATTTCCTGACTCTCAGGAACTATTCTTCCGACGCTACGGTATGGTACATTCCTGATGCCGAACACGCCGAGACCCTCCCCACGGAACTTTCGGAATGGCAGAAGATTGCCGTTTACTCTGTTGACGCCCATTCATACGAGCATCTCACATTCGACAGCACAGACAATTACGAGACCCCCGTCGAGACCTACGGCGTGGATGACAATCTGGTCATCTATGTCTTCAAGAAAGACGTCTGGGATTCCCATACCTGGGCAGAACTGGTCGCCGGGCAAATGTGGTGCGGCAAATGCACACTTAGCGTCGAAGACGCCCTGAAGTCCAACGGCATCGTCACCTATCCCATGCGCTGACGCGCAATCGTTAAAAGACAGGAGCCCGGAAGTCTAGACTCCCGGGCTCCTGTCGTATGTGGGAAATCGCTATTTCAGCAGCCTGGCAATCTGCTTGCGCAGCAGGGCGGGGTCGCCGGCAATTCCGTCGGTGTTGAGTTCGTCGCCGGAGATGATGAAGGTGCTGGGCAGGGACTGGACATTGTAGAGGGTGAGAGCACCGGACGCAAGTCCGAGGCCGTCGCAGACGTTAATCCAGGGAAGCCCCTGTTCTTTTACGACCTGTGCCCAGCGGGGCTTGTTTGCGCTTACGCACACGGCGTAAATATCGAAGCCCTTGTCGTGGAACTCTTCGTAGAGCGGCAGCAGGATGTCGAGGTTGATCATCTTCTGCCCGGGGTCGTCGACATTCCAGAAATGGAGCAAGGTCACTTTGCTCTCAAGCGAAGCGAGCGACACGTCCTCTCCGTTCAGGTCCTTGATGATAAGGTTGGGAAACCCGATTTCCTGTGCGTGTGAAAGAGCATTCTCGATGCCCAGCAACTGTTCGCGGCTGCGCGCCTCGGCGTCGAGCAGCTTGACATAGCGCGATTCGGGGTACACGGTTTTCAGCGAATCGGCCGCCATGCGGAAGATGACGGCATCGGTCGCGTTCGAGAAGATGGGCACGTTGTCGGCCAGATGCTGTGTAAGCATCGGGATGATTGCAATCGAATGCATATGGCTCACGGCGTACTTCACGCGGCTGCGGTAGTAGTCGATGAATATCTTGTTGAATTCGGCTTCGCTGCCGGCCGAGAGGAATGAGGCAAGGAACGCGTCGAAGTCGGTGTCTATCTCGTTGAGATTGGCCGATTCCTCGGAACCGGCAATGGCACTGATGGCGAGGGTGTCGCCGCTGGCGGTGATGCGGTCGCCTGCCTGGAGAACAATCGAAGCGAGCCTGCGGCCGTCCATCGTGATATAGACGAACTCCGGCTGTCCCTTCTTGACATCCAGCGAAATGGAATAGCGTCCTCCCTTGCCGAGGCTCAGGGTGTCGGTGCCGATTTCGATGTTGCGGCCTTCGCCGCCTTCGATAACGCCGCTGATGCGTGCTTTGGGGGAGCAGGCCGCAAGTGCGGCTGTTGCGGCGAGAATGGCCGCGAACCTATAACTTTTCATATTCGGTGAGGATTGCTGAAGCTATCTGTGCCATCCGCTCGGGGCTTACCTCCGGCTTTTTCTTGCGGAAGTCGAGGTCCGCCTCGGTCTGGAGGGGTACGAGATGGATGTGGGTGTGGGGAACTTCCATCCCAAGGACTGCAACACCGACCCTCGTGCAGGGCACGGCGGCGTTGAGCGCCACCGCTACCTTGCGGGCGAAAGCCCAGAGGCCTTCATACACGGCTGGTTCGAGATTGAAAATGTAATCGTCCTCCACATTCTTGGGAATGACAAGGGTATGACCTTCGGCCAGCGGGCTGATGTCGAGGAAAGCGTAGTAATCCTCGTTCTCCGCAACCTTATATGAAGGTATCTCACCCTTGGCGATGCGTGTGAAAATGGTAGCCATTAGATGCTGATGTCAAGAATTTCGAACTTCATTATTCCCGAAGGCACTTTCGCCTCTACGGTTTCGCCCTTGGCGTGGCCCATGAGTGCCTTGGCAATGGGCGTGGTGGCGGCGAGCTTGCCGGCTGCGAAATCGGCCTCGGTCTCACCCACAATCGTGAAGGTCATCACCATGCCTGCAGTGATGTTCTTGACCTTGACGGTCGTGAGCATCGCCACTTTGTCGGCGGTGAGCTGCGAAGCGTCGAGGACCTTGGCCTTTGCGACCATGTTCTGGAGGTTGGCTATCTTTATTTCGAGCAGACCCTGCGCTTCGCGGGCCGACTCGTATTCGGCGTTTTCGGAGAGGTCGCCCTTTTCGCGGGCCTCGGCTATGGCCGCCGATATTACCGGACGCTGTGCAAGCGCTTCGGCGAGTTCTTTCTTGATTTTGTCCAGGCCTTCCTGGCTCATTACATGTACTTCTGCCATAATATTAAATCAATTAAAATAGAGTTCTGCCGGTGCGGCAGAACCCCTGTTCAGATGCAAAGATATAAAACTTTTGTTAAAAAAGCGCCTTCTTGCTTACCGTAGCGACAAACTCTTTCAGATAGAAGGGTTCGAAGTAGGCGGTATCTTCAAAACGCTTTGTATCAAGCGCTTCGAAGGCTTTGCGGGCCATGGCGTCGGCGCGCGGGCAGCACTGGACGAAGCTGGCGGCAGGGGAGGAAATGACATCCGCGCACTTCGCGGCCCCGTCACCGACGAAAAGAACCGGCCCTCCGGCAAATTCTCCGGCAAAACTTCCGGCTTCAACAACGAGCGGAGCAACGTCGCTCTCGCGCATGAACCGGCCGTCGCCACCGGCACGGTAGAGAGCGCAGTAAACCTCCATCCTGCGGGCATCGATCATAGGAACGATGGTGCGGCAGCCTTCGGGCAACGCTCCGCCGGACAGGGCTTGCTCGACCAGAATGTCGAGGGTGGGGACGGCGATGAGCGGAATGCCGGCTCCGAAACAGATTCCCTTGGCGGTCGAAGAACCGACGCGAAGGCCGGTGTAAGATCCGGGACCTGAGCTGAGGGCCACCGCGTCAAGGTCCGAGGCCTTGAGCGCGCAGCTTTCGAGCACGTCTTTTATAAACACGGCCGTCATGGAAGCGTGTGCGCGGGGCGTATCGCTCTGACGGTATGCGATAACGGAGGCATCAGCCACGCAGCTGCCTTTCGCAAGAGCCACCGAACAAAGCGAAGTCGATGTCTCTATGAGAAGTATATATTTAGATTTGGGCGAAGACATTCTTGATGAAAGGGAAGATGGCGTTGCAGAGCCATTCTATCCAGTGGTAGATTTCGGAATCGTCCATCCACTGTGTTCCGAGGTGGAAGAACTGACCGTTGAGGTTGTTGAAAAGCGTGAAGACCAGACCGATGATGAGCGCGGTGTTGAATACTCCGAACACCAGCCCGGCGAGACGGTTTATCCACCCGAGCGACAATTTGTCGAGTAGCGAAGTGAACAGCTTCGAAACGAGGTTCAGCACGAGCACGCAGACCGCTACGACCAGCACGAAGCAGATAACGTAAAGGACCGAGTCGCTCACGACGAGCTTGTCGCCCAGTTGCACGTGGCCGCTGAGCCAGGCCTGAACCTGCCCCGCAAAAGTGTAGGCGAGATAACCGCCGGCAACAATCGAGACGAGCGCGATGACCTGCTCGATGAAGCCTTTGCTCAGCCCGCGGACTATCGCGGGGATGAACAGGCAGAGAAGTATGATGTCCAGTATTGCCATAAACTTGTAATTGCCGCTCCGATTTCGTATATTTGCGGACTGCAAAAATACTGAAAAAATATGACATTCAACGAGTATAAGGCTTTGGATCTGGTGGGAACGGCTGACAGGGTCCTGAAGTGCTGGCGCGAGCATCACGCATTCGAACAGGTGCTTGCCCTGCGTGAAGGAGACCCCGAATTCATATTTTTTGAAGGCCCTCCCAGTGCCAACGGCATGCCCGGCATCCACCACGTCATGGCGCGAAGCATCAAAGACTCGATATGCCGCTACAAGACAATGACGGGCTTCAAGGTGCGTCGCCGTGCCGGTTGGGACACCCACGGGCTCCCGGTCGAACTGGGGGTCGAAAAGAAGCTCGGCATCACCAAGGAGGATATAGGCTCGAAGATAAGTGTCGGGGAATACAACCGCACCTGCCGCAGCGAGGTTATGAAATACACTTCCGAGTGGCGCAACCTCACCGAACGCATCGGCTACTGGGTTGACCTCGACGACCCTTACATCACCTACGACAACAGGTACATAGAGACCCTCTGGTATCTGC
>JAZLKT010000089.1:0-6160 GCA_045597785.1 Candidatus Cryptobacteroides sp. | reverse complement strand
ACGTTGTGATGGCTCTTGATGACACCCTTGCCGGTGAACGACTCGGCAATGTCGGGCCAGATTGTCCCCTGTGCCAGCCATTTGGCGTCCTTGACCGCGGCAGCTTCTTCCTTGAATACGTCTATGAACGTGCCGCCTATGGCTTTGCGCTTCGCCTCGGGGTCGTTGAGGCCCTTGAGAGCGGCGAAGAACCTGTCGGCTGCGCGCACACCCTTTACGTTGAGGCCCATTCCCTTGTAGTGCTCGAGCACGTCTTCGAACTCGTTCTTCCGCAGAAGACCGTGGTCAACGAATATGCAGATGAGATTGTCGCCGATGGCCTTCTTGACGAGAAGTGCTGTAACAGTACTGTCAACTCCGCCCGAAAGCGCGAGGATGACTACATCTTTGCCGACGGTTTTGCGGATATCGGCTACCTGCTCTTCTATGAAGGCGGCAGGATTGAGTTTTTCTCCGTTATACATGGTAGTTGGGTGCTTCTTTGGTGATTGTTATGTCGTGAGGGTGGCTTTCGGCCATTCCGCTTGCGCTGATGCGTGTGAATTTCGCAGTGCGGTGCAGGGTGTCCATGTCGGCGGCTCCGCAGTAACCCATTCCGGCGCGCAGGCCTCCTACTATCTGATAGATGATGTCTTTCGCATCACCTTTGAAAGCGACGCGTCCGACTATGCCTTCCGGGACGAGCTTCTTTGCGCCCTGCTGGAAATAGCGGTCTGCCGAGCCGTCGCGCATTGCATCGAGGCTGCCCATCCCGCGGTATTCCTTATATTGTCTTCCGCCGTCAAGAACTATTTTGCCAGGTGTCTGGGTTGTGCCGGCGAGCATTCCGCCGCACATCACGCAGTCGGCGCCGGCTGCGAGAGCCTTGACAACGTCTCCGCTGAATCGTATGCCGCCGTCGGCAATCACAGGGATGCCGGCTTCGCGGGCTACGGAATATACATCCCAAACTGCGGTGAGCTGGGGAACGCCCACGCCTGCGACGATGCGGGTGGTGCAGATGCTTCCCGGGCCTATGCCCACCTTGAGAGCGTCGGCTCCCGCCGCAATAAGGTCTTTTGCAGCCTGGGCAGTTGCGATATTGCCGACAACAACGTCAAGTGAAGGATATGCAGCTTTGATTGCCGCGAGTTTGTCGAATACGCTCTTGCTATGACCGTGCGCACAATCCAGCACCACGGCATCGACCCCGGCATTTACAAGCGCTTCGATGCGGTCTAGCCCCTGCTCGCCTATTCCCACGGCTGCGGCTACCTTTCCGCCGGCGGCCTTTACCGCAGCCACCATAGCAGCCTGTCTGTCGGGAGCCATATTCTTATGGATGACACCGATGCCGCCCATTTCGGACATCGCAATGGCCATGTCCTGCTCGGTTACGGTGTCCATCGCGGCGCTTGCAATGGGGGTGTCAAGTTTGATGTTGCGGGAAAAACGCGAGGAGATGTTTACCTCTCTGGGGTGGACGTCCGAGTATGACGGGATGAGGAGAACGTCATCGAACGTAAGTGCTTCGCACGTGATTTTTTCTTCGAAAAAGCCCATATGTTGAGTACTGTATGGGTCACAAAGTTATTGTGGAAAACCCTTTCTTGCAAAAGAATTTTCCACAATATTTACACACGGAAAACCGGATGATTCCTAGCCTTGGCCGGATTGACTGGCGACGGACGCCAACATTCGCGGGAACTTATTTCGACAGCAGTGCGGTGCTGCGTTCGATGAAGTCGTTCAGAGCCTTTCCTTTCAGCAGGCCGCTCGAGAGCAGGGCGAGGTCTGCAACCTGGCGGAGCAGTCCGGCACTTCCTTCGCGGTCGGCCCAGATGCGTGCGATCAGAGGGTTCTCCATATTTACGATCACGTTGTACGATTCGGGGAGCGAGCCGTAGAAATTCATCCCTCCGCCCATTGCGCTCATTTCGCGGTAGCGGCGCATGAACTCGTTCTGGGTGATGATTACCGGAGCCGATGTCTCGCCGAGGTTGCGGGCTTCCACTTCGTATTCTCCGCCTTCGGGCATGACGGCCTTGAACAGGTCGCCGAGGGTCTTCTTGTCTTCGTCGCTCATCTCGGGCTTGACTTCTTCGCTCTTCGCGATAAGGCTGCCGGCCGCATCGGAATCGACGCGTGCGCAGCGGACCTTTTCCATCTTCTGTTCGAGGAGTCCCACGAAGTGCGAGTCGAGTTCGCAGTCCATCAGCAGAACGTCGTAGCCGAGGTTCTTTGCGGCTTCGATGGCGCTGAACTGGCCCTGCGTATCGGTAGCGTAGAGAATGACCACATTGCCGTCCTTGTCCGTCTGGGCGCTTTCGATAGCGCTACGGTACTCGTTGAAACTGAAGTATTTGCCGTCCGTATTCTTGAGAAGGGCGAAAGCTGTGGCCCTTTCGGCGAACTTCTCGTCGCTGAGCATTCCGTACTCGATGAAGAGTTTGATGTTGTCCCACTTCTGCTCGAGGTCGGTGCGCTGCTCGTTGAAAATCTGCTCGAGCCTGTCGGCAACCTTCTTTGTGATATAGGTGCTGATTTTCTTGTCGTTCGAATCGCTCTGCAGGTAGCTGCGGCTCACGTTGAGCGGGATGTCGGGAGAGTCGATGACACCGTGCAGGAGGGTAAGGAAATCGGGAACGATATTGTCAACGTGGTCGGTGACGAACATCTGGTTGCAGAACAGCTGGATTTTGTTCTTGTCGATGGCCATGCGTTCCTTGATCTTGGGGAAGTAGAGCACACCGGTGAGGGTGAAGGGATAATCGACATTGAGGTGAATCCAGAACATAGGCTCCTCCTCCATGGGATAGAGTGCCTTGTAGAAGTTCAGATAGTCCTCATCCTTGAGTTCCGCGGGAGCTTTGGTCCAGATGGGCTCGATATTGTTGATTACGTTATCCTCGTCGGTATCCACGCTCTTTCCGTCTTTCCATTCGGTCTTCTTGCCGAATACTACGGGAACGGGCATGAACTTGCAGTACTTGCCCAGAAGCTGCGAGATGCGGCCCTTGGCTGCAAATTCCTCGGAATCGGAATCGATGTCGAGGGTTATGACGGTGCCGCGGTCTTTCTTCGCGCATTCGGACATCTCGTATGCGGGAGAGCCGTCGCAGGTCCATTTGACGCCTTTGGCTCCTTCCTTCCAGCTGAGAGTCTCGATGGTCACCTTCTTTGCAACCATAAAAGCGGAATAGAAGCCGAGGCCGAAATGGCCGATAATGCCTGTCTGGTCTTTGTATTTCTCAAGGAATTCGCCGGCGCTGGAGAAAGCTATCTGGTTGATGTAGCGGTCGACCTCCTCGGATGTCATACCTATACCGCGGTCGATGATGCGGAGTTTCTTCTTGCTCTCGTCGAGTTCGATGCGTACCGCAAGGTCACCCGCCTCGCCGGTGAATTCGCCGTTCGCGGCAAGAGTCTGGAGCTTGCGCGTTGCATCGACTGCATTTGCAACGAGTTCACGGAGGAAGATTTCGTGGTCTGAATAAAGGAACTGTTTGATGACCGGGAAGATGTTCTCGGTGGTTACGCCTATCTGGCCTTTGAATTTTTCTGTTGCCATATCTTGAATCTGTTATTTCTGTGTTTTGCAGTAATTTGTTGTGCTCTGCAGTGCCTTGCGTGTCTTTGCTTTGCCACGTCGTGCCTTGCCTGTCTTTGCTCCGCCTTGTCGTGCCTTGCCTGTCTTTGCTTCGCCACGTCGTGCCGTGCCGCGCCAGGTCGGGCTTTTCCGCATCACATTGCCGCGCACAGAAATCAAATAATCAAACCCGGTGCCAGTGACAATTTGTCACGGCGGTTGACCATCATAGTTCGTTCAGATACTCAACATTTTTTGCCCTTAACTGCACTATGTTGGCTTTTCCGGGCTAGGTCTAATTTCATATAGGGGGACCTAGCCCGAGGATATTTTCTAAATACCACTACATCAATAAGTTGCATTTTTGGGCTGGGCTAGGTCCCCACCCCTCTCGTTAGACCTAGCCCGTTTTTGGTGCGGCAACAGACGCGGCGAGGCGGGCCATCGCCAGGAGCCCGCCGCAGCCACGTCTGTCACCGGCGCGCTTGTGGCCGCGCGCCGGTGACGCCGTAAAAATAAATCAGTAATGACTGGCAACAAGGAAGGTCCCCTTGCCGCGCGACCGGAAAGGGTCAAAGGACTTTTACAAGCTCGTAGGAACGGGAGCCGAGACCGATGCGTTCGGAGTGCTCAAGGCACGATTTCCAATCGACGGCCGGGCGGTTGTTGACAAAGTGGTCGTGATGGTCAACGAAACCTTCGCTTGCCATATTGTCCGAAAGCTGGCTTCCGGGCAGAGGTTTGGCAGCGAGGCAGGCATCGGCGCAGGCCTGGTCCAGAGCAAGCGGATCGAAAGATGCGAACATTCCGAGGTCGGGCAGTATCGGGGCATCGTTCTCAGAGTGACAGTCGCAGTTCGGTGACACGTCAACAATCAGACTTACGTGGAAATTTGGACGTCCGTCAACCACGGCCTTGGCATATTCGGCAACACGGCGTCCCAGCAGGTCCGGAGCATTGTTTTCGGAGAAATGGATAGCGTCGAAATTGCAGGCGCCCAGACACCTTCCGCAGCCAACGCAACCGGAAGTGACGGTCATCTTGTGACGCTCGGTATCCATTACGAGACCCCCGTTGGCGCACTGCCTGGTGCAGATGCCGCAGCCACGGCATTTATCCTCGTCTATGCAGGCCTTGCCGGAACTGTGCATATCCTTCTTGCCCGCCCGTGAGCCGCAGCCCATGCCGATATTCTTGATGGCGCCGCCGAAGCCCATTGCCTCGTGGCCCTTGAAATGGCTGAGCGAGATAAAGATGTCGGCATCCATCACGGCGCGACCGATATGGGCTTTTTCCACAAGCGTGCCGCCATTGACCGGCACGTCTATGTCGTCAGTTCCCTTGATGCCGTCGGCGATAATTACCGGGCAGCCTACGGTATAGGGTGTGAATCCGTTCAGCCAGGCGCAGTCCAAGTGTTCGATAGCATTCTTCCTGAAACCGGGATACAGCGTATTGCAATCCGTAAGGAAAGGCTTTCCTCCAAGTTCCTTGATGAGGTCACATACGGCCCTGGCATAGTTGGGACGCAGGAAACTGAGATTTCCCAACTCGCCGAAATGCATTTTGACAGCGACGAACTTGCCGTCGAAATCAATTGAGCCTATGCCTGCTGCGCGCATCAGCTTCTGAAGTTTGACGGGCAGCGGATCTCCGAAGGCCTTGGTCCGGAAATCGGTAAAGAATACTTTTGAGCACTTGTTTTCCATGTCCAAAATTAATAATAATTCGGAAATTGCCTATATTTGTTAGGTTTGAAACGAAATACTATAAACATTATGACAGCTAAAGCACTTTCTTTCAAGGGATTCTCCCTTATCGCAGCAATTCTTTCAATGTTCTGCTTCAGTTCCTGCAACTTCGCCGCTCTTGTAGGTGGTGACGATGAAGAGGACGAAAGCGAAGAGCGGGTCATCAAGGACAGCAAGCCGGTAATCACCGAGGGCAACAACTGGATATGCCTTACTTATGCTACCAGCGGTGTGCAGGTTGAATATAAAGCAACGTATTCAGGGGACAAACTTGAAAGTTATTATCAGATCTATACCTACGAGTCCAAGGAATTAAGGGACCAGCTTTGGCTAATGTCATATTCGTCAGTTGAACGCGCAAGCAAGACGGGAGACCGCAGCATCGCAATTGATTATACCGACCAATATGTCGATTATACCTTCGACCAGATGCGCTCGGCCATGGAGGCCCTCAAAATTAACCTCGAATATCTTTTTGAATAATACCAATCCGGATTCTGCGCTCCTGCGAGATTGTGAAAATCCTCTAGCTCTGGGCTGTGCGCACTGCATGCCGGGGCCCATGGCCGCCCGTGGCCATGTGAACGGGTGGCACGAGCGTAGCGAGTGACGGGATGGAGCGCGAAGCGCGGAAGGCCTCCGGTCATGCAGCGCGCACAGCCCGGACTGCTTAGAGCACAATTATTTTTCGGGAAATACCGTATCCGCTCCAATGTCCGAGCCCGCCTTCGATGTTGGAGCGGATATTCATTGAACTCTGGACTATCGGAATCTCCGATGACCATACCGTGTCTTCCCAGTCGGCCCAGTAGTGGAACGAGTCGGCATCCATAGTGCACAG
>JAZLKT010000088.1:0-7535 GCA_045597785.1 Candidatus Cryptobacteroides sp. | reverse complement strand
GCCGGTCGCCACCCGGTATTGCTACCTGTGCTGCCCCTCGACTTGCATGTGTTAAGCCTGCCGCTAGCGTTCATCCTGAGCCAGGATCAAACTCTTCTTTGTATATCTCTATAAATTTCCAGTTCAATGCCTGACGCTCTCCTTTCTTATTCCTAAGAATTGACGCTCTCGATTTCTTGTTTTTCTCGGTACTTGCTTGTACTTATCTCTCAATATTTTCAAAGAACTCCTTCCGCTTTGGGCGAAAAGGACTGCAAAGATACACCTTTTTTTGTTATCACCAAACTTTTTAATCAAAATTTGGATTTTCTTGCATACGCGCCCTACCAAAGAAGCAATCCGGCCACTCCACCGGCCAGAATCACATAGATAGGATTGGCTTTCCAGAAGTAGACGGCGGCAAAAGCGGCGGCGAAAAGCAGCCAGCTCCGCCAGTCAGGGAAGTTGTCGGCAATTACCGAAACCGAAGGGGTCCACCCGTCGAATCCGAAGCGGAACATCAGAATCAGAGCCGCGGCTCCTATCAGCCCGGCCACGGCCGGATGCAGGGCGCGCATCATACCCACGAATACGGGATGGGTATGGAATCTGTCGAAGACGCGCACCAGGGCCAGAAAAATCAGGAACGATGGCAGCACAACGGCCAGAGTGGCAACCGCACTTCCGGCTACGCCTCCCACCTCGAAGCCCACATAGGTGGCACAGTTGATCCCGATGGGCCCGGGAGTGCTCTGCGAAATGGCCACAATATCGGTGAATGCGCCTTCGCTTATCCATCCGCGCATAGTGACGACCTGGGTCTGGATGAGCGAAATCATAGCTCCTCCGCCTCCGAAGTTGAAGAGGCCTATGAGGAAAAAAGTGACGAAGAGCTGGAAGAATATCATTTCCCGCGGCCCTCCCGAGCCTTACATATCGCCACAGAGGACGCTATCAGCACGATAAGTATCCATATAGGCGAGACCTTGAGCACAGCTACCGGCACGAGAGTGGCGATTGTCACCGCCCACTCCCACCAGGCCTTGTTGCGGGACGCCATCCTGACCGCGGGCACCGCGATGAGTGCTATGGCCACCGGCCGGAGCCCGAGGAAAAAACGGTTCACCCACACATTGTCGCGCCAGCCGGACAGGACGGTCGCGACGGCCAGTATTATTATGAATGACGGCAGGACGGCTCCGAGCGTAGCGACAATACTCCCTTTCCAGCCGCGAAGCTTATGCCCGGTGAAAATGGCCATATTCACAGCCAGCAGGCCGGGAGCGCTCTGAGCCAGCACAACCACGTCGTCTATCTCCTCGCGGGGAATCCATTTGCGCCGCAACATCTCGCTCTCGATAACCGGAATCATCGCATAGCCCCCGCCGATGGTGAAGGCCCCAATCTTGCAGAAGATGCCGAAAATCTGCAGGAGCGACGCGCGCTGTTTCTCTTCGTTTGCCATTCCGGGCACAAAAATACCAAATTTCCCCCATTGTTTGCACAGACACGAATGATTAACCCATTCGGGCTTTCTCTCCCCCCCCCTCCCCAATGCTCAAGCAAGCTTGTCATTGCACCCGCTCGTTCGTCGGCTTGCGTCTGTGCGAAGAAATGCAGGAAGGGGACGCTTCTGGCACGTCGTTTGCAACGAATACGGTCAAGAATAGTTTTTTCATAGGTTAAATTTTTTAGGTTAGGGTGTAACGGAGACGGCCGGGAGGCTCTCTCCGTTACTTTTTTGTGTGCTCGGGCAATTTTTCGTAATTTCGCAATGACTAATTCGCTTATCACAATGTACGATCTGGCAATCATCGGCGGAGGCCCGGGAGGATACATCGCCGCGCAGCGGGCAGCCTCCGCCGGCCTTTCAACAGTGCTTTTCGAGCGCAAGGAACTCGGAGGAGTGTGCCTGTGCGAAGGCTGCATCCCCACAAAGACGCTGCTCCACAGCGCCAAAGTGTACAATTATGCACTGGGTGGGGAGGCCTACGGGGTCAGTGCCGCAGGAGTAAGTACAAACTACTCCAGAATGGTGGACAGGAAGGAAAAAGTGGTAAGGAAACTTTCCGGAGGCGTCCGTGCTGCCCTCCGCGCGTGCGGCGCCGAGGTCGTCAAGGCCGAAGCGTTCATCAAGGGACGCGGAGCCGAAGGCATTGAAATCGAAGCCGACGGCAGGCAATTCTACGCCAGAAACCTTCTCATCTGCACCGGTTCCGAGGCCGTCATCCCTCCGATTCCCGGAATCAAGGAAGCGGGGCAGGCGGTGGTGACGAGCCGCGAAATCCTTTCTCTTCGTGAGCAGCCTCGCGAACTGGTCATAATCGGGGGCGGCGTTATTGGAATGGAATTCGCCGCACTCTACAGCGCCCTCGGCACAAAGGTCACAGTCGTGGAGATGCTTCCCAAGATACTCGGCCCGATTGACGGCGAGGTCAGCGCCCTGCTCCAGGACATCTACTCCCGACGCGGGGTCGACTTCCATCTCGGCTGCAAGGTAACGGGTATCGAAGGCAATGCCGCTATTTTCGAAAGCCCGGAGGGCGATGAGAGGCGCATCGCGGCAGACAGGATACTCGTCTGCATCGGACGTCGGGCCAACTTCCACGGGCTTGGGCTCGAGAACCTGGGCGTAGAGTTTGCCACCGACCGTAACGGCCGGGCCTTCGGAATCAAGGTTGACGCCCAGATGCGCACAAATGTTCCCGGCATCTATGCTGCAGGAGATGTGACAGGATTCTCGATGCTCGCTCACACGGCCAGCCGCGAGGGAGAAGTCGCCGTCAACAGCATTCTCGGCAAAACGGACACAATGCGCTACAACGCCATCCCCGGCGTGGTTTACACCAACCCCGAAGTCGCATGCGTGGGCCTTTCCGAAAAAGACGCCCGGGAAAAAGGCATCGACTGTGCCGTCCTAAAACTTCCGATGGCCTTTTCGGGACGGTTCGTTGCCGAAAATGAAAGAGGAGAGGGCTTCTGCAAACTGGTCGTGGACAAGAACAGTCACGAAGTGCTCGGCGCCCATATGATCGGAGGGCCCTGCTCCGAAATCATATCCGGCATCTGCATAGCCATTGAGCAGAAGATGACTGCCGAGCAACTTAAGGAAGTGGTATTCCCCCACCCCACGGTTTCGGAAATCATCAAAGAGACCGCATTCACTCTGGACTAGGCGCTTGCCGCTCCATTACTCCCGGCAAGGGATTTCGGCTTCCGTAGCGGGACTTCCGTAGTTCCACTCGCAGCGGGCGAACTTCGCCTCATTTATCGCGCTTATCTGCGCAGCCGCATCGGCGGGAAGAGGAATTTCGTCATCTCCTTCCGCCAGAATATCGTGAAGGGCGGCCTGCAATTCATCAAGGCCGCCGAACTGCGGCAACAGGTCCTTGAGGTTCGCGACCCGGCTGTGCACCGACGCCACGCCCTTGAGGTGCAGCTTGCTGTCGGGAGTGTCGAGCACCCTGGTAAGGGTGTCGATATCGACATCGTACATAAGAGTGCCGTGGATAAGTTCGCGCTCTTTCCAGACTCTACGGGCATAGCCGGAGACCTTACGCCCGTCCACAAAAATATCATTGCGCCCCGTGCGGACGGCGTCCACCCCAAGCGAACGGAGAGCATCGACGACCATCTGCACCGCATCGATACTGCCCTTCGGCGCCACAATCGAGTAATTGAGGTTCTGCAGGTCGTGGTAAACCGCTCCGCCACCGGTAACCCTGCGGGCGAGCACTATCCCCTCGCACTCCAGGAACGCGAGATTTACTTCGGCCCGGACATTCTGATTCTGCCCCACAATCACCGAGGGGGCATTGCGCCAGAGATAAAAGAACGGCTCATCCGACGGACAGTGCTCGAGGCACCACTCGTCGAAGGCCATATTGTAGTGGGGGTCGGTGGAAGGGTTCCTTACGAACCTCATAAATTACATTTCGTTGCCGACTTTGCGGGCACGCGAGGGCTTGTCGAGATTGATTCCGAGAGCCACACCGATTTCAACGAGGATATTCCATCCCGCGCAAAGGTCAACATACTGCTGGAGGTCGCCAGCATCAGGAACGACAACAGTGTCGAAAGGAGTCTGCTTGGGAGCGATGGCAACGACATGGACATTGGCTCCGCCGAACACCTTCTGATATTTCTCGTACTCGCTTTCGATAGGCTCTACCACGAACACGATATCACCGTCCTGCATAACCTCTTCGGGTCCGTGGAGGGCATATGTTCCTTCGAGGAAGTCGCTCTTGCGGCGGGTGATTTCATTGGTCTTGAGGGTAAGCTCTTCCGCCACACCGTCATTCATACCGGCGAAATAAATTGTATTGGCACCCTTCACCCATTCTACGATATGGGCGGGAACCTCGAGTGTGAGGGCTTTTTCAACCTTGTCGGCGAGGGCAACGATATCGAATCCCTTGCCTGCGAGCTTGCGGACGACGGCCTCATTGAAGAGAACCTGCTCGACAACGCTCTTTGTGGCGGCAACGGCATTCTCCCAACCGCAGCGGAGCACATAGGTGTAATTGCAGGCCTCTTCGAGAGGAGTGTTCTCGTTGGCTGTAACGGCGAAACGGCGCTCGTTTCCCTCAGCAGCGAGCTGCTTTGCGAGCATCAGGGTCTCCTTGGTACGGCCTGAATTGGATGCGAGAACAACGGTGTAGTTGTCAAGCGCATACTCACAACTCTGATGTGCTCCGTCGGTGTGCACGAACTGGTCGATACCCCAGGTCATAGCCTTGCGGATGGCATTCTTGGCGGGCATAATGCGGCTCGAGCCTTCGCCGGAAAGGAGAAGATGGCCTGTCTTTGCGGCAGATTCAGCTACGGGAGCAGCCACTTCGGGGTCGAACTTGCGGATAGTGTCAACCGTGTCCATCATTTCGCGGACAAGGTAGAACTGAGCATACTTGTTGTCTTTCAGATTCATAACTTTATTCTACTACTAATTTGATTTTTTCAATACGCACGGGGTCGATGGGGCAGTCGCGGAAATCGACATACACCCTTGCAATGCGGTCAACGACATCGAGCCCCTCGAGGGTCTGCCCGAATACGGTGTACTGGCCGTCGAGATGCGAGCAGTTGCGCTCGTTCTGGACTATGTAGAACTGGCTGCCGCTCGATTCGCGCATAGGGTTGGCGGCATCGCCGCGGCGTGCTGCGGCAAGAGCGCCTTTCTTGTGATGATACTCTTTCCTTATCTCGGCCGGAACATTGTAGCCAGGGCCACCGGTTCCCCAGAGGTCGGACTGGAGCTCATCCTTCGAAAGAGGGTCGCCGCACTGGATCATAAATCCATCTATCACTCGATGGAAAAGGATACCGTCATAAAACCCGTCAAGAGCGAGCTTGGCGAAGTTGTCGCGATGTTTGGGAGTGCCGCTGTAAAGTTTAACGCGGATGGTACCCATATTGGTAATGATGTCGAATACGGGTTCTTCTGCAAGGGTTGCCATAATTTGTGCTGTTGATAATTTCGGTTTGAGGGAATCGGGCAGAGCGGCGATGGAATCGCGCTGTGCTTTGGTAAGCGTATCGGCGACAGCCTGCTCCGAGGACTCTGCCGGGCGGGACCCGCGGCCCTGACCGCACGAAACGAGCAGGAGCGAAGCGGCTGCGACGAAAGAGAGTATTTTGTTCATTTTCATATCTCCTTATGTTTTTTCAAAGACTTGAGGACCGCAAAGCCGTAAAAGGCCAGCAGGATTGTGCCGTAACTGATACTCAGCCAGGCGGGCAGGGAGGCGCCAAGCCAAACCGGCAGGCTGCAAAGGCAATAAAGCGCCACGCCGAGGCCGGTGAAGCAAAGAATTCCGCGCACATCGTAAGGAATCTTCATCTTGCTGCCGCCTATCACCAGGCTGAGGAGCATTGAGGTGCCGTAACCGGCCAGACCGGCCCAGGCGCAGGCCCAGTAGCCTATGCGCGGCACGAAAATCACATTCACGGCTATCATCACCGCCGCGCCAGCCGCACTCATAACCGCGCCCCACCAGGTCTGGTCCGTAAGTTTGTACCAGAACGACAGGTTGAAATAGACGCCCATAAACATCTCGGCCAGCATAACGACGGGCACAACGCCGAGCCCCTCCCAATACGAGCTGCCGATAATGTGCTTGAGCAGAGGCAGATACACTATCACGGCGAGGAAAGCCAGCACCGTGAATATGACATAATATTTCATTCCGGCCGCAAGGGTCGTAACGTTGTCCTTGTCTTTCGAGGCGCCGAACACAATGGGCTCGTAGGCATAGCGGAAAGCCTGGGTAAGCATAGCCATAATCATCGCTATCTTCACGCAGGCGCCATAGATGCCCAGCTGCACCATTCCTTCGTGACCGGGCACGAGGCGGGTGTAAAGAATCTTGTCCGCCACCTGGTTGAGAACGCCCACAAGGCTCAGGAGAAGAAGCGGCCAGCTATAGGCGAGCATACGCCGGCACAGGGCACCGTCGAACTTCAGCTTCAGGCCCTTCAGTTCCGGGATGAACCCGAGCGTGACGAGCGCCGTGCAGATGAGATTGATGAAGAAAATGAATCCCACGCCGTAGTCGAACCTCTGCCAGGCGCTTTCAAGCGCGGGGAAGCGGCCGAAGAAGCGCGGCATCACCAGGAACACCAGCAGATTGAGGATTATGCTCGCGAAGATGAACGACAACTTCAGCGCCACGAACTTTATGGGCCTGCGCTGCTGCCTCAGCCTTACGAACATAATGGCCTGGAAGGCGTCCAGAGCGGTGATTACCGCAAAAACGGCTATGTACTCGGGGTGCAGGGAATATCCGAGCGCACCGGCGACAGGCCTGAGGAAGAATGCTATGAGGGCAAGGAACACGACAGCGACTCCGCCCACCATCTTGAGCGCTGTGCCGTAAACCCGTTCCGGGTCTTCGTCAGCCTTGTTGGAAAAGCGGAAGAAGGTCGTCTCCATACCGAAGGTGAGCAGGGCAAGCAGCAGTGCCGTCCATGCATAGAGGTTCGACACTATTCCATATCCTCCGCTTTCCGCGGGGATGGTATAGGTGTACAGGATTACGAGAAGATAATTGAGGAATCTTCCGACAATACTGCTCAAACCGTAGATGGCTGTATCCTTAGCCAGAGACTTCAGATTCATGGCCTGCAAATTTAACATATTTCAACGGGCTTTCCACGCTCGCGCGCGCTTCTTTCGTACGTTAAATGATGTCGGCGGCGGGAAGGGCAATTCCGCCCTCCGCCAGTGCCGGGAGCACGAGTTAAACGGCCACCGGGGCGGGGATGCGCGGCCAGGGGTCGTAATCGACAAGTGTGAAATCTTCGTACTTGAAGTCGAAGATGCTCTTCACCTCGGGGTTGATTATCATCCGGGGCAGAGGACGCGGCTCGCGGCTGAGCTGGAGCTCCACCTGCTCGAAATGGTTGAGATAGATGTGCGTGTCGCCGGTGGTGTGGATGAACTCGCCGGGCTTCAGACCGCACACCTGCGCCACCATCATAGTGAGAAGCGCGTAGGAAGCGATGTTGAACGGCACGCCCAGGAAGCAGTCGGCACTGCGCTGATACAGCTGGCA
>JAZLKT010000087.1:0-16760 GCA_045597785.1 Candidatus Cryptobacteroides sp. | reverse complement strand
CGACTCGCTGCCGAACACGCGCTTGAAGCCCCAGTCGGAGTTCAGTTTGATGTAATAGGGTTCCTTTTTGCGAAGAGTTTCCATAATTGGGATAGTTTACGGTTATGGGACGCCGTCGTGGCGTGCGTTCGGGGCAAATATGGAAAAGAGATTCCGAAATGCAATGGATTGGAAATTTTGTTTTATCGAGCATTTTATTTTTCAGCGTTTTTGAAAAAACATTTTTAAAAGCAGCCTGATCTGCTGTTAAATAAATATATTTTTGCAGAGACGCATTTTGAGAAAAAATGCGTCATCATAAAACATATGATGTCAGGATGGATAAGTGCATTGGCGGAGAATATGGCCTGACAGAAGTTTCGGAGAAAGGTTTGCAATATACTCTCACAGGAGGCGTTGGCCTGGACATTCCTGTCTCCGATAAACTTTCCCTGACTTTCGAGCCCCAAGTAGGATACCGGCTGACGGACATCTCCATCCCGGGGGCAAGCCATGCCGGACGGCTGGAATTGTGTGCGAATATAGGGCTCTGTTTCAGAGTCGGGAAGTGAAAAGACGCAAAACGAGTTCTGCTGCGTATTATTAGGAAATTACTAACTTTGATGCCACATCCCGTTTGGGATTTGCATCTTTATAAAGAACAATTCAAGAAATATGAGAATAAAATACATTGTAATATTGTCCGTCCTTGCTGTTGCTTTTGCAGCGGCTTCGTTATGGGTATTCCTCTCGGGAGGAAAAAACGCAAAGGCGGTAAAGGCAAAATTCAAACTAGGCGGAATGGTACTCACCGTTTCCGGTATGCTGTCTCTGGCCAGTTGTGATGGCGGTCCAGGTGGCGGTGCAATAATGTGCTACGATCCCGTGATGCCGGAGTATGTTCAATTCGCCACTCACGGAGAAAAAAATATCGTCAAGGCCGGTGATACAATAGACGTAACAATCAAGGATAGTCCATACAAATCCCATTCATATAAGCTCACTGTCAATGGAACGGAAATTCTTCAGTCCGGGGACTTTGGCAAGGGGAATGGATCTTTCCAGATTACCATTGAACCAACAGATTATAAGGGCGATGCTTTCCTAGAGGTCTATGGACTTGAGAATGGAGAAGAATTCTATATAGGCGGGCATCCCATCTGTCTTGAATAATGCGTGAGAAGCTGAATCTCAGCCACCTTGTATATGAACTGACAGAAGCCTGCAACCAGAACTGCCGTTTCTGTTACAATCATTGGCGTCCTGACGGCTGTTTTCCGGCCGATGAAGGCCTTGCAGCAAAGACTCTCAGTCGTCTTCTGAAGCAGGCCGCAATAGGCAACATCTCTTTCTCCGGAGGAGAGCCGACTCTGTTGAAAAATGTCCACGACCTTGCTCTCAAATGCAGGTTCAAAGGCTCGAACGTCAACATATTGACCAACGGCACATTGGTTTCCGAAGATGACATTTCCATCTTCAAGAGCATAAGAATCAATGCTCTGCAAGTACCTCTGCTAAGCAGTGATCCGGCGGTTCACGATTATCTTACCTCTCTTCCGGGCTCCTGGGAGAAGGCCGTTCATACAATTCAAACGGCATTGAGAGTCCTGGGACCGGAACATTACGCAGCGGTGCTTATAGTAAGCTCCCGGAATATTGAAGGACTTGACGGGACATTGAATCTTTACAAGGAAATGGGAGTCAGAACCGTTATGGTGAATCGCTTCAACCTTGGCGGGAACGGTCTCAGGAACCGAGACGAACTCAGTCTTTCAAAAGAGGAACTCCGTTCGGCGTTCAAGATAATAAGCGACTTTTCTCTTGACAATCCTAAAATGTCTTTTGTCAGCGGAGTCTGCACTCCCGTATGCCTTATGGACCCTCTGGATTTTCCCGGAATCCGATTCACAAGTTGCAGCACAGATATAAAGAGCAGGCCTGTCACAGTATCTTTCAAGGGTGATGTTCGTTTCTGTAATCATTCGCCTTTTGTGCTTGGGAATATTTGGGAAAAGGACATCCGCGACATTCTGGAAGACAAGGCGATCATAGAACGTTATTCAGGCGTGCCTGAGGAATGCGACGGCTGCAAAATGTTCGCCCGTTGCAAAGGGGGATGCCGCGCCGCATCTGAGCAGGTCTATGGTACTTTCAACAGGATTGATCCTGTATTGAGCCACTAAACCACGTCTTATTTCGATTGTCACTTAAGGCCGCGACAGAGGATTGTGCACAATTTTTGCTAAATTTGCCCGGATTTCAAAACAAAATTCATTATGGCAGAAAAAGAAGATCCTATACAGAGGATAGAACGCGAACAGGCCGAAAAGGCTTCGAAGAAAAGCAACGGCGGCAAAGGCGCGAAGATACTCGCAATCGTGCTGGGAGTCATCCTGGCCGGCGTAATCGCACAGGATGTGGTTCTCTACATCAACCTCAACAACGAGAAGAAAGACCTCGAGGAGCGCATCGTCGAACTCCAGAACGACTACGACTCCCTTTCGTCCGACTACGAAGCCATCAACGCACAGCTCGACTCCTCGCGCGAGGAAGTTGCCCTGCTGGTCGAGAACATCAAGAAGACCGAGGCCCTGAACCGCAAGAAGATAGCATCGTACGAGAAGGAACTCCGCACGCTCCGCACCATCATGCGCGGCTATATCGTACAGATTGACTCGCTCAACGCCCAGAACCGCAAGCTCGCCGGCGAACTGGCCAACTCGCAGCAGGCCCTCGCCCAGAGCATACGCACCAACGAAGAGCTCGGAGCCAAAGTCGAGACCCTCTCCAGCCAGGTGGCCGTCGGCTCTGTAGTCAAGATCCGCGGACTCCAGGCCATTGCCGAGAACTCTTCGGGTAAGGAGACCGACCGCAGCAGCCGAGTTGTCGACGTTCTTGTCAATATGATACTTTGCGAGAACGACCTCGCCAAGAGCGGTCCTTTCACCGTTTACGTGAGGATGACCGATGAAGAAGGCCTCCTTATTGTTGACGGGAAGAACACCGTATTCAAGTGCGACGGCATCAGCACTCCTGCAAGTGCATCGCGCACAGTCGATTACGAAGGCAAAGATGTGGAAATGGGCATTTACGTGAAGCCCGTCGCCCCGCTTCTCAAGGGGATGTACACCATCGATGTCTTCACCGACAATGGCAAAGCCGGTTCGGCCGAGCTTCTTCTCCGCTAAGGCGTGATTTACATCCACGTCCCGTTCTGCAAGAGTTTCTGCACATATTGCGACTTCTATTCCGAAACGCATCTGTGTGCCATTGACTCATACGCCAGCCGCATTGTCGAAGAGGCCGCGGCCAGACGCGACGAAATACTTGCCACAGCGGCAAAAGACACTGTCTATATAGGAGGAGGCACCCCGTCGGTGCTTCCTCCCGATGTTTTGAAACGCATCGTTGAGGCCCTTCCGCTGCAGGGCCGGGAAGAATTCACCATCGAAGTCAACCCCGAAGACATAGTCACGCGTGGAGTTTCTTATGTGAGAGACCTCCTTGCGATGGGCGTGACCCGCATCAGTATGGGAGTGCAGTCGCTCGACGACGGCATTCTGCAGTGGATGGGCCGCAGGCACGACACCGCCCGGGCGCTGAAAGCCGCCGCGATTGTACACGAGGCCGGAGTGAAGAACCTGAGTCTCGACATAATCTACGGCATCTCGCAACTTAGCGACGAGACGCTTGCCTCAACCCTTGATGGAATCCTTGCGCTGAAGCCCGAACACATATCGGCCTATCAGCTAAGCATCGAGAGCGGAAGCGCACTCTCGAAAATGGTCGAAGAAGGCCGCTACACCGAAGCAGACGAAGAACATTGCCGCAGACAGTATCTGCTTATCTGCCAGCGTCTTCGCGAAGCGGGATACCGTCACTACGAAATATCGAACTGGGCTCTGCCAGGGTTCGAAGCCGTGCACAACAGCGCCTACTGGAAACGCATTCCCTATGTCGGCCTGGGCCCCGGAGCGCATTCGCTATGCATAAGCAGGCAGGCCAAGGGAGAAAGTTCATTGCACACAGGCAGCCCGGACGCAACAAAAGACGGGAGCGGCGAAACCTGCGGGCGGGAACTGGTGCAGGTCCGCAGCTGGAACAGCGAAAACCTCAACTCCTGGAACTCGGAAAGCGAAACCCTCACCCCCGAACAGATACGCGAAGAAGAAATAATGCTCGGTCTCCGCACGGCCGAAGGCGCCTGCATCGACACCCGCCGCGTCATCCTCAGCGAAGAAGACTGGTTCATCGCCGACAGCAGGATTCTGGAATATCTGTAACCGAACCGCGGGCCGCCCCCGTATTGGACAATCCCCTACTGCGATACTTTCGCCTTGAGCCACTCGGCCACTTCCGGCTCGAGCAGCGGGGAAAGACGGTTATAAACGCTCCAGTTGTAGGCTCTCAACCAGAAGGTTTCATCTTCGGTAAGAAGGCTCCAGTCGATGATACTGGTGTCGAAGTGGCACAGCGTCAAAGGCTCGAAAGCGAGGAACTCCCCGAATGCCGTTTCTTCAGACGGTACGCACAAAAGCAGGTTCTCGTGGCGGACACCGTGCGAACCCTCAATATACAGACCCGGTTCGTCGGAAGTTATCATCCCCTCATAGAGAGGTGTAGGATTGAGGTTCTGCCTGATATCCTGAGGGCCCTCGTGAACACCGAGGAAGAACCCGACCCCGTGACCGGTTCCGTGGCCGAAATTCAGTCCTGCCTTCCACAGCGGTTCGCGTGCGAGCACGTCGAGCCGGCAGCCGGGCGTCCCGGCAGGGAATTTCGCCATCGCAAGAGCGATGTGCCCTTTCAGCACAAGCGTATAGTGCAGAATCTCCTCTTCGGTGCAGGGGCCGAGAGGCACGGTGCGGGTGATATCGGTAGTTCCACGGCTGTACTGTCCGCCACTGTCGACCAGATACAGACCTCTCGGCTCAAGAACCGGGGCGGCATCGCCGTGAGGTGTGATATAGTGAGGCAGAGCGGCGCCGGGACCATAGGCCGAGATGGTTTCGAAACTGTCGCCGCAATAATCATCTATCGCAGCGCGCATCTGGCCGAGTCTGACTGCCGCATCCCACTCGGTAACGGTACGGCCGGCATCAAGCGATTTCTCAAGCCAGTAGAGGAACTTCTCCATCGCCACACCGTCATCGACGTGTACCTGGCGCATGCAGTCCTGCTCGTAGGAATTCTTCATAGCCTTACGCAGCTGTACCGGAGACTTCCAGAACATGACATCCTCGCCCAGCAACAAACGCAGGGACGCGTTGAGCGAAGACGGGTCGGCCGCCACCGTGCAGTCAAGCGCGCCCAGAGCCAGATCTATCTGCCCGTAAGGAAGAATCTCCACCCCCTCTTCGCGCAGGCTTTCAAAGACCGCTTCGGTATCGGGGTCCTCGACTTCCTCCTTCAGCACAAACCACTTGACAGATTCGGGGAGGACAAGCAGGTAGGATATCACCAGCGGATTGTATTCTATGTCGGAAGCCCTTACACCGAGAAGCCAGGCCACCTCGTCAAGCGAAGTGATGAGTGCGACGTCGGCTCCGGCTTCGGCCGTTTCGACACGCAGCCATTCGAGCCTGTCCGCGAAGCTTTCGCCCGAGCGGACGCGGAAAACAGGCGTCTGGGGGATGCCGGGGCGGTCTTCCCAAAGAAGCGAGAGCATATCGGGTACGCCAACCGCATCGAAGCGGCCGGCAAGTGTTTCGAAATCGCCGGCACTCTGGCACAGGCTGTCCACGGCCACCACCGCGCTCGCCCCGAGATTGGCATACAGCCAGTCGGGGATTGGCACTTCCTGCGGTACCCGGGTCTTATGGAGTTCGACCCCGCTGCCTTCGAGCTGCTCTACAGCCTGGATGAAATAGCGCGAATCGGTCCAGAGCCCGGCATGATCGGCTGTTACGACCACATCGCCGGCCTCGCCCGTAAAGCCTGTGAGCCATTCGACCTGTTTCCACCGCGCTGCCGGATATTCGCTCTGATGAGGGTCGCTGCCGCCCACGATGACGGCATCCCAGCCGCGGCCCCGCATAAGGGCGCGCAGCCGCTCGATTCGTTCGAAATGCTTATTCATCTTGAAGTACGTGTTGGGCCGCAGCGCAGAGCATTTCGTAGAATTCCTCTCCGAAACGTTCTGTGAGCGGCTGTTTGAGGAACTGATACACCCTCACACCTTCGCGCCGCCCCTTTTCGAATGCGGAGGCGCAGATGCCCCAGCGATGCAGATTCAGTGCAAGACCTCCGCCTGTCAGCCGTGTAATTCGTATAGGATAAAGCTTGCATGAAGACGGTTTGCACAGGCCGCAGCGCTCTATCGCACAAAGGTATGAGCCATCGGAGCCGCACATCGAATACGCGCACGCACAGCTGCCGGCGATGAGCGGAGTCACAAGATCGCCGTCACGGTCGATGCTGAAGAAGCCTTCGCGCCGGACGGCTTCGTGTCCGCCTTCGGACATCATCTCTCCGAACACCGCATAACCGCGTTCAAGGGAGTCCGGCTCGCTTTCTTCGAGCGGAGCGCCGGCATCGCCTTCCACGCAGCAGATGCCCTTGCACACGGGATAATCGCATGCGAAAAACTCCGTTATCACCTCTTCCGAAATGAGAACATCCCCTATCTGCACTATGGTGCCGAAATCTCTGCTATTGCCCATTGTCGGTAATACGGTAACTCGACCGCGGGCCTTCGGCAAAGGCCTTGAGCATCGCGCTCACCTGGTCCGGGCCTATCTGGTCGAGGTATTTCTGATAGTTGACGATGATATCCTTGTTGTCCGAGTAGCGGTAAACCACATAGCGGCAAAGATGTTCGGGGTCGGCGAGTTCGGCAGCAAGTTCGGCCTTCAGGCAGGTCTTGTACCTCGCGAGAGCATCCTTGCCCACCGGCATCGATGCCATCTGGCGGAGAGACCGGATGACCGGAGAGAAAAGCTGGAAGCCTTCAGCGGGAACGATTCCCGCGGGAAGGGCATCGACACTTGCCACCGGCTTGAAAGTCAAATACATACGTATCATCTCGCGCGGGGTAGAGAATTCCTTTATTGAAGACTCCATGCTGATTCCTGCACGGATGAGCGAATCGGACAGGGCGTCGCGCACCGCCATCCCGGCAAGCCGTGCCGTGAGATAGCTCTGCAGCGAGAGCGGAACCTCTGCGGTGAGTGCGAAATCGAGCCGCTGCTCCCCACCCTTGCCGTAAACGCGGTTACGCCCGCTGAGCATTGTGTACGGAACAGCGACGCGGCGCTTGCGGCCCTTGAGATACGACGGCACGCGGCCGAATGCCTGGCACACCGCCTTGCGGAGTTTGTCTTCCTGAACATCGCCGCAGATTATGAGAAGGGCGTCGCGCCACGAGGAGAGTTCCTCGTCGAAAAAGTCATCCGCTTTCTGTGGCAGGTCGTCCGTAAGCGCGGCGCCGCTGCGAATCGGGCTGAAAGAATATGTCGGGCAGAGGGCGCTGTCAAGCCGTTCGCGTATGTCCGCAGGACGGGCAGACAAGCAGACGTCTGCCGCGCTGCGTCGAAGTGCGGCATACAGCGAATCGTCAAAGACCCTTTCCGCAGAAAGGAGCGCGAGTGAGCCGAGGGTCTGGGAAAGACGCGAGCTGCGCGCTTCGCCGCTCAGCGTCATGCCGCTCAAGCCGACTTCCGCCCGGCGGCTTATACCTTCGGCCTGAAGGGCGGCGCGCAGTTGCCCGGCCGAAACCCCTCCGGCACCATACATATCGAAAAGATCGTCAAACCAGGCGCCCTGGCCCTGAGCGAGGTCGGTGCGTGCAGCGAGCCCTCCCTTGAAAAGCAGGCAGTAACGGAAGCTGTAGGGAGTCGGCATCTTGCAGTATATTACTTTCATCCCGTTCGAAAGCACCCACAGCGAGCCTCCCGATACAGGTTCCTTGGCCGTGGAGACCACCTTGACCGGGCGGGCCTGCGGCTGATTGGCAAGTATGCTGTCAAGAGGCACGAAAGCCTCTCTTACCGGAGCCGCAGCTACGGCATCCTGTGTCCGGACAGCCGTCCGGACATAGTCGTTGAACAGTTCGAGTTCTCTTTCGGGCTTGAGCTTGCGTCTGTAAAAGAATGTCTGTGCAGATGCATACGAAGTGGTGACCGCTCCTGCTGTCACATCATCTATACAGCGGTCGATATACTCGCGTCGGGAGAAATCGGAACGTATCGTCTGCGCTTCGAGCATCTGTGGCAGGCACATAGCCTTGGCCCGCACCAATTCAAGCGAATCGGCACCGTCGGCGCGGAGCGACGAGAGCACGGAAAGACGGGCGCTGTCGCTGTGTTCGCGGGCAGCCCTCATGCGCTCGCGCACGATAAAGTCGAGTTCCCTTTCCATAAGGTCACGCACCAGCGGAACCGGCGTGTGGGCAAGGCCCGGACCGGGCGTCCGGGAAACTTCAATGGAAGGAATGGTAAGGGAGAGTATGGAGAGAGTCCGCTTGAGTGCGGCCTTGTCGAAATCACCCGCAAGGATGAGCGTCTGCGGCTTTCTCGAAAGCCTTGCCAGATCGCTCAGAACGAGCAGAGCAGAGTCTCTGGCATCCTGGCTGTCGAAGGGGATATCGTCGAAACGGAATATTCTGGCATCACTCTTGTATTGTATGTACCCGGCCTCGGAAGGAGCTATCCCGCGCGAAAGCAGAAACTGAAGCGGAGCGCAGTGCTCGAGTTCCAGAAGAGCCTCCCTTGACATACCGGCCCCGGCGCAATCCCTCTGCACAAGAGCGGCGCTTGCATAGCCTTTGTCGACCGAACTTGCCACGATGCGGTAGTCGAGCCCGCAGGGAAGAGTCCCGCACTCGATTCTTTCATCGGCCTGAAGTTCGGGCAGAGTCTGCGCTGAGGCAGCCAAAGGGGCTGACAGGCATAAAAGAAACAATATGAATCCGCGGATTTTCATACAGTCGCAAAATTAGAAAATAATCCTTAAATTTGCGACCCGGCGAAAGCCCCGGCCCGAAACAAAAGTTACTGAAAAATATGAAAAAGATTCTCACCCTCGCTTGCGTTGCGCTCCTTTCAATCAGCGCATTCGCTCAAGACGTGAACCAAGCCACCGACCTTTACAACTACGGAGCAAACGCCCTCACCGAAGGCAACCGCGCCGACGCCCTGGAGTATTTCCAGAAAGCCCTTGCCATTGCAACACAATGCGGCGAAGACGGAGCCGAACTGGTAGCCAACTGCCAGAGCATCATCCCCTCGCTGTACATCCAGGTTGCCAAGTCATTCATCAAGGAAGGTGCTTATGACGATGCAGTGGCAAAACTCAACGAAGGCATCGATGTCTGCAACACGATGGGTGACGACGCAAAGGCCGCCGAAGCCGCCAACCTCATTCCCCAGGTTTACCTTCAGAAAGGCAATTCGCTTCTGAAAGCCAAGGACTTCGACAATGCCTCCGCAGCTTTCTCGACAGTTCTCGAACTCGATCCGAATAACGGCCGCGCCGCGCTTATGCTCGGTCAGGCAAAGGAGAAAGGCGGAGATTCAGTTGCCGCAGAACAGGCCTATCTCCTCGCTGCCGAACTCGGTCAGGCAAAGACAGCCAACAAGCAGCTCAGCAACCTCTTCCTCAAAAAGAGCGTCGAACTCCTCCAGGCTCACGACTACGCCGGCTCACAGGACGCTGCCGAGAAATCCTTCACATACAACGAGAACCAGAACGCCTACCGCGTTGCAGGTCAGGCTGCCATGAATCTCGAAGACAAGGCGACGGCCATCAAGTATTTCGAAAAATTCCTCGAGCTCGCACCTGCCGACGCCAACGCTCCCCAGATACGCGAAGCTATTGCAGTGCTCCAGAAACAGCTTGACACTGCAGCTGCAAAATAAGGAATGACGGCTCTCGAACTTCTTGCCCCCGCAAGAAATGCTGAAATCGGCATCGCAGCCATAGACTGCGGTGCCGATGCCGTATATATCGCCGGGCCGGAGTTCGGCGCCCGCAAGGATGCGGGCAACCCCATCGAAGAAATCGCACGCCTGTGCGACTATGCCCACAGGTTCGGGGCCAGAATCTTTGTCACCTTCAACATACTCGTGCGCGAAGACGAACTCGAGCTTCTGCATAGCCGCATGGTGGCGGCGCAGGAAGCCGGAGCCGACGCCTTCATTGTGCGAGAACCCGATATCTGCCGCCGATGGGACGACATCACAGTGCCGCTGCACGCCTCGACGCAGTGCGCTATCCGAAGCGCTGACAGAGCCCGGGCCCTGCGCGACGCAGGCTGTTCGAGAGTGGTTCTCGAACGCCAGCTTCCGCTGGAGGAGCTACGCGCAATCTGCAGCGGGGTTGACGGCTGCGAAGTGGAATGCTTCGTGCACGGAGCCCTGTGCACCGGCTACAGCGGGCAATGCCGCCTTTCGGAATACCTCACGGGGCGCAGTGCCGACAGAGGCGAATGCGCCCAGGCATGCCGTTCGCTCTACGATTTAGTGGATTCCGACGGAGCCGTCCTCGTGCGTGACAAAGCGCTTCTCTCGCTGCGCGACCTTTCGCTTCAGGACAGGCTCGCCGAACTTGCCGGAGCAGGAGTCTGCTCGTTCAAGATCGAAGGCCGCCTCAAGAATATCTCCTACGTACGCAATGTCACACGAGCATACAGCACCGCGCTCGACAGCCTTTGCAGCGCAGGGCGCGGAAAATACTGCCGGGCATCTTTCGGACGGGTGGAAAAGGGGTTCGAGGCCGACACGACCAAGACCTTCAACCGCGGCTACACACAACTCTTCCTCGACGGGAAACGCTCCAACTGGTCGAACATGAACGCCCCGAAGAGCATGGGAGCGCCACTCGGTACAGTGGAAAGCATACGCCAGGGAGGTCGCGGCCTCGCCGAAGTGAGGCTGCGCGATGGCAGCGGACTGGAACTGAGAGCCGGCGACGGACTTGCATTCATAACATCGGACGGTATCAACGGCTTCCGCATAGAGACGAGTCTCGGAGGTGGCGCATTCCTCTGTCGCGGGGCCGAAGCCCTGCGCCCGGGGATGGAACTTTTCCGCAACTTGAGCGTCGCTTTCGAGAGGAGTATGGACAGTAACCCGTGCATCAGGGTGATTGATGTGGCCCTCAACGTGAAAGTGAATATGCGGGACGGACTTCTCACCGCAAGCGCGCTAAGTGAAGACGGAAGGACAGCCTTCCTGACCCAGGACATCTCGGGATTCGAAACGGCCGGCAATGCTTCCCGCATGGAAGCCATGCTGCGCGAAGGGCTCTGCAGGAAAAGCGGGCACTATTGCTTCGGCCTTGAAAGCCTGGAGGCCGAGGGCGGAAATCTCCCCCTTCTGAAGGCATCCCAAATAAACGGTATCCGCCGTTCCCTGGCACAGGAAATCGATGCCAAGCAATGCGGGACCAGACCCATGCTTCGCCGCGAAGGCTCCCCTTCTGCCATGGCCGGCACCGGTATGGACGAAGACAGGGACGTGCTTATGCGCTCCAAATACTGCATTCGTCACGAGCTGGGCTTGTGCCTCAAACAAGGCGGCGGCAGGGCAGCCGGCAAGGAGCTGTTCCTTGTAAACAACTCGCGCCGCCTGGCCCTGCACTTCGACTGCGCTGCGTGCGAGATGAGCCTCACTCCAGAGCGAAGGTAATCTCCACGTCGCCGAACCTCCCCAGAACCTCGTCCTCAGCCTGAAAGAACGATGCGGCAAGCGCGCCACGCCACACTATGTCGTCCTTGTCGCTGTAGGGGATGTCTATATCAAAGCCATAACTTCTCGACTCTATCTTGACCACCGCCGAACATTTCCAACTGGTGCGGACACCGCCGTCATCCTCGGTAACAAGGAAGGCCAGTTTGTCAAGCTGGTTCGAAAAACCGCTCAGGAGCACCGCGTCGAAAGACATTTCCTTGCCCTTCATACTGCGCGGGACAACTATCATGAATTCAGTCAGACAGGGCGAATAGAGTTTCAACTCGGCTTCCGTGCTGGCCGTAAAGTCATTCACTGCGCCGCATTTGACCCAGAACTCGGAGCCGCCGCCGAACCATGTGTCGTAATTGCGCAGCATCCTGAGGCTGCGGAGATACAGGGTGCGCGTAGCACCGGACTTCGTAGCGGGAGTCTCCAGGGAGGAACCCGGACAGCCGCTTCCGGAGGGAGCCGTTTCGGGTAAGAGAGCAATCCTGGACGATTGTTCACGCATATAGAATTCAAGAGGTGTGAAGGCGCTGTCGTCGTTATGGTTGATAACCCATACAGGGCGCTGCTGCGCCACCTCTTCGGTTACAACCACGGAATCGACCACCTCGAGGGAGCCGTCTGCTTCGGAGGAGATTTCATACGCCCAGTTGACATCGGCGCCGAAACCCGGGTCAAAAGTTACGAGCGGAAGGGTTTCGCCGTCCCATACGTCGCTGTACGGCCAGTAGAGCTGGTAGTCCGACCCGGCGAGGGCATCGAGATATGCCTGCACTTCGTCCGCCCCGCTCTTCGTGGAGGGGAGCGTCCTGGTGAGGTATTCGGCTATAAGATCGCGCAGCGCCGTCCCCTCTGCCGGGGCTTTGGTGGCTCCTCCTCCGCCCACACCGCTCCCGGGGGAGACTATTATGTCCTTGAGGGTGTACTCCTCGTCGTAACCGTCGCTTGTCGAAGAGCCGACAGCTCCGTAGACTTCGCTCATCTGTTCGGGCCCTATGGGCAAAGCAGCGAACATCCGGGCAACGTCGCCAAGCGACATAGGGTTCTGCCGTACCTCCACGGTAGGGTCGATTACCTTTTGCCCGGATTTGTTTCCGCTGCAAGAAACGCCTGCCGCGAGCAAGCAAAGAAGGCAGGCGAAAAGTGTGAAGTGTTTCATCGTTTTCATTCAGGTACAATGATTATGAATTGACACTGCAAAGGTGCGGCAAGCCTGCCGTTTTCCGTATATCGGAAAACAGCTAAGTGATCGGGCAGGGTTTCTACGGCCCTACAACAAGGGTTTTTCGAACGAGACGAAGCGGTTTTTACCCACAAAATCGTCGATGATTGTCACGGTCCCGAGGCCTTCGGCCGCAAATATGGCGGCAGTCTCCTTACCGAGTTGCTCGTTTATCTCTACAATGCCTCTGCCGCCGCGGTTCAGGAGGGCCGCAGCGATGCGCGCCGTCGCGCGGTAGAAGACCAGAGGGTCGGAATCGGGGGCGAACAGGGCGAGGCCGGGCTCGTAATCAAGAACATTGCGGCGCATCTGTGCGCGTTCGCAGGAACGGATGTATGGAGGATTGCAGGTCAGAAGGTCGCATCCGCGCCCTTCAAGGCCGATGTCTATGCTCTGCACGGCATCCGGAGCGAGGATGTCGCACTCCAGCCATCGCGGCTGCGCGGCACACTCCTGCGAAGAGAAGATGTTCTGCGTCCGCGCATAGCAGAGGGCTTCCCTGCTGATATCAACGCCCAACACACTGGCATCGCGGCGCTGCGACGCTATGCTCCAGGCAATGCAGCCGCTGCCGGTGCACAGATCCAGGACCCTGCCGCCTCGGGGAAGGGCTTTGCAGGCAAGGGCGACGAGATCTTCGGTTTCGGGCCTCGGGACAAGCACTCCGGGGCCTACCCTGAACCGGTGCGAACAGAATTCCGCTTCGCCAAGCACATACTGCACGGGCTCGCAGTCAAGCAGGCGGGCAAGGTCTTCCTCCAAGAGAGAAAGCATATCTGCGGGCACCTCCAGAGCGGGATTGAGGATATGGGCATAACGCTCCACCCCGAGATGGGAATGGAGCCAAAGCGCCACAATCGAAGACGCCTCGCCCTCCGGATAAACGGAAGCCAAGGCGTTCGAAGACCTGCGTATGAAGTCGGAAAGAAGCATCGGGCTAGGCCTTGCTTCCGCCTATTTTTCCACCGCCTGTCTTGAGCGCTGAGAAGATGTTGCCGCCGAAATCGACGACCTTGAACGATTCCTCCCTGGCGCGGGCGAACGAGCGGTCGATGAGACGGTCGAGCACCTCGGGGAAAGGAATGCCGGTGAAATCCCACAGATAAGAGGAGAGCGAACCGGGGATGGTGTTTATTTCGTTCACATAGATGCGGCGGTCTTCCTCATCAATCATGAAGTCGATGCGGGCAACGCCCTCGCAGCCGAGGATGCGGAAGGTGCTTGTGGCAAAGCCGCGGATGAGTTCCTCCTCGGCGGGAGATATCTTTGCGGGGAGTTCGCGCTTGGTCGAAGCCATTCCGCGCGATTTTACGCCTCCTTTCGCTCCGCCCTTGGCGCCTCCCTTCGCTCCGCCTTCCATATACTTGTCGGTATAGGAAAGTATCTCGCCGCTGCGCATAGGCACCTCGCAGGCCGATGTCTGACAGTTGAAGTAATCGCCCATAACCGAGCAGTTCACTTCCTTCAGGCGTCCTATCATCCTCTCGACTATTATGCGCGTGGTGAACTGGGCGGCGTTGTCAACCGCCTCGGCAAGTTCCTCGCGGTTATGGGCGGGGCTGATGCCCACGCTCGAGCCGGAGTTGGCGGGTTTGACAATCATCGGATAGGCAAGGACTTTCTCGACCGAGTCGAGCACACCCTCGCGGTCGGCATCCCACTCCTTGTCGGTGAACCATTTGAAATCCACTACCGAAATGCCGCTGTCGCGCAGAATCTGCTTCATCGAAATCTTGTCCATCCCATTGGCCGAAGCAAAGGTGTTGCAGCCCACGAAAGGAATACCGATGGTGGTCAGCACGCCCTGGAGGGTTCCGTCCTCGCAATTGGTGCCGTGAAGCGTGGGAAGGATGGTGTCGATGGTCGCAACGACCTTCTCTCTCTTGCAGCATCCTTTCGCGTAGAGGTTGAAATCGCCGTATTCGGCCTTGAACCAGACGCGAGTGCATTTTTTGTCGAGAAAGGACATGTCGCGGTAATTGGCCAGCGTTCGGAGCTCGGAGCCGGTGTACCACTTGCCGGTCTTGGCAATGTATATGGGCACGATTTCGTATTTCGAGCTGTCAAGCGACTCCATCACCTGCGAAGCGGTGACAACCGAGATTTCATTCTCGACCGAACGTCCTCCGAACAGGACTCCGACGGTAATTTTCGAATTGGATTTCATATCTGTTATTTGAATGTATCGGGCAAATCGTTTTCGTAGAGGACAACGTCACCGGGGCGGGCGTTGTCCTGTATGTATGCCGCTGCAGCGGCAAGGTTGTCCGCGCAGACGATGCTATCTTCGCTCATCCCCGCCTCGAGCGCACCGGAGCGTATGGATTCCCTGTTATAAAGGTTGACGACGACCAGCACGTCGGCCTTGGCGGCGGCCAGTTCGCCGAGTCTGCGGCACTCTTCCCGCTGCCTGTCGCCGAGTTCCACGAAGCCGGGCGTGACGATGAACCTCCGGCCCGGAGTCTGGATGCGCGAAAGAACGTCGAGGGCCATCGCAGCACCCTGCGGATTGGAATTGTATGCGTCGTCAAGGATGAGGAGACCTCCGGCACGACGCTGCGAGAGCCTGTGCTCCACGCTCTGAAGATGCGAGACAGCGGCCTTGATGCCGGCGTCGGGGACCCCCATTTCACGGGCAACGCTTATTGCCCCGAGGATATTCAGCACATTGCCTTCGCCCAGAAGCGGCGTGTGGTACCGCTGGCCACCGTAAGTGAAATCGGTCCCCGATGGGCCATAGACCAGGTCGGTCACGTCTTCGAGGCAGTACTTTTCGATGCGGCAGTCGCTCCTTATCCCATCATAGCTGCGTATCCCCTCCGAAGAGAAATTGATGAATCCGCACCCTTGCGCGGGGAGCGAATCTATGAGTTCGAACTTTGTCTTCTGGATGTTGGCGAAGCTGTGGAATGTCTCGAGATGCATATTTCCCACTGCTGTGACGACCCCGATGGTGGGATGCACGAGGTCGCAGATTTCCTTTATATCCCCCACCTGCTTGGCTCCCATCTCGACGATGAACACCTGATGATAGGGTTTGAGCTGTTCGCGTATGGTGCGCACCACGCCGAGAGTCGTGTTGAAATTGCCGGGAGTGATGAGGACGTTGTACTTTTCGCTGAGAAGACGATAGAGGTAGTTCTTCGTGCTTGTCTTTCCGAAACTGCCGGTAACGCCTATTATCTTGAGGTCGGGTCTGGAGGATAGTATGCGCCTGGCATCGGCGATATAGCCCTTCACAAGAGCCTTCTCAATCGGGGAGTTTACGCAATTTGCAAGCAGCATCAGCGCCGGGCAGAAAAGTACCGCGGCGAGAGCGCCGGCCCAGCCGCCGAAAACGGCCGCCGCGGCGCCAAGAAGACCAGCGGTGACGGCGAGCCGCACCATACGCTTCGTAAAGACGAACCTGACCTTCGAGCCGCCCTTGAAAGAAGGCAGCGGATTGGCCTTCAACCAGCGCAGATACCTTTCGGGACGGTAGGAGTTCTGCTGGAACATCTGCATCTGGTAGCGCAGATGAGCCGCATACAGGACGAACAGAAGGGCGCTTGCAACGATACGTATCATACGGCGAGAAAGCTTTCTATCACCCGTTCAAAAAGTCCGGGAGCATCGAGGAACGAAAAATGGCTTCCGCCCGGCACGCTCACGATGGCGGCATCGGGGATGAGTTTTTCCATACGGCGGGCATCGCGCAGGGGCGTAGCCGTGTCATTCTCGCCCCAGAACAGCAGCACCGGTGCCTTGATATCTCCGAGCAGGTGGCTGAGGTCCTGGTTTACGGTCTTCGAAAGTATGGCCCGCATGCGCGGCGAAGCATTGCGATAATCGGCCGAGCCCGCTTTTGCCCGGCGCTTTTCGATGGCTTCGCGGCTGAGGAA
>JAZLKT010000086.1:0-5961 GCA_045597785.1 Candidatus Cryptobacteroides sp. | reverse complement strand
CCGACCATCGAGCGAAAGGACCGCGAAAGGGTTATCACCGTCACCGGCATCGTTTCGTCGGTTGCCGCTCTGAGCGAGGCCGTTGCCGTAGCGCAGAAGGCCGTTGCACAGACAGAAGTTCCCCAGGAGCTTTCCGTTGTTATAGCCGGTGATTACGAAGACCAGCAGGAGATGTTCAGCAGTATGATAATTCTGGGCATCCTGATCCTTCTGCTCGTGTATATGGTTATGGCGTCGCAGTTCGAGTCGTTCATGTCGCCGTTCGTCATAATGTTCTCAGTTCCTTTCGCAATGACGGGCGTCATGCTGTGCTTCCTTGTGACGGGGACGGCGCTGGGCGTGATGAGTCTGATAGGATTCATAATCCTGCTGGGTATAGTGGTGAAGAACGGTATCGTGCTCATCGACTATACGATACTCTGCCGCGAGAGGGGAATGACCGCCATAGAGGCTTCGGTGACCGCGGCCAGGAGCCGTCTGCGTCCTATCCTTATGACGACGCTCACCACCGTGCTCGGTATGCTTCCCATGGCTCTCAGCCACGGAGAGGGCGCCGAACTCTGGAAGCCGCTCGGCATTACGGTGGTATGGGGTCTGAGCATTTCGACTCTCGTAACCCTTGTGCTCATACCTACGGTTTACTGCGTTTTTGCAACGCGTCAGGAAAAGAAAGCATCTAAAAAATAAATCGCCATGAAAGCTGTTTTTGTAAGTTACAACCAGGCCTACAACGAGCAGATTGTAGAAATCTTCGAAAGCCACGGACAGCGCGGATTCACCCAATGGAAGGATATCTCGGGCCGCGGCACCGTCAGCGGCGAGCCGCACCTCGGTTCGCACGCCTGGCCCGTGATGAACGAGGCTGTGCTCGCAGTCGTTCCCGACGAAGTGGTGGAACCCGTGGTTGCAGCCCTGAAGGGCGTCGATGAAGAATCGCCGGAACTCGGCCTCCGCGCGTTTGTGTGGAATGTCGAAACTATTTTGTAGTTTTGTAGGGTATGTCAAAAGTCGTAACGGATATCAATTACAAGGAGGTCCTCGCCGCATCCCCTGTGGTTGTGGTGGACTTCTGGGCTACCTGGTGCGGCCCCTGCCGCATGCTTTCGCCCACGGTCGATGCTTTCGCCCTCGAGTATGAAGGCCGCGCGCTCGTCGCCAAATGCAATGTTGACGATTGCCCCGGCATTGCCATGGACCTGGGAATCATGAGTATTCCCACCCTGGTCTTCTTCAAAGACGGAATCCCCGTGGACAGGACCGTAGGCCTTGTCCCCAAAGAAACAATAGAAACCAAATTGAAAAATCTCCTATGAAAAGAATTTTTGCAGCAGTGGCAGTAATGCTTCTGGCAGCCACCAGCGCCTCGGCGCAGCTCGGCATCACCGCCGGACTTACATCGGGCGCGACCGAACTCCAGACCGCATACGATGATATGTTCACAGCCAAAACCGTGGACCAGTATCACGTCGGCCTCCTCTACAAGATCAATCTGCCTCTCGGCTTTGCCGTAGTGCCCGGAGTCGTTTACAACATGAAGGGCGTCTCGCTCGAGAAGAATATTGAAATAGCTTCTACCAGCATCGACGGCGTAAGCATCGATTCCCGTACCGGGTACGTCGAGGTTCCCATTCAGCTCCGCTGGACACTGGGAGGCGAGACTCTCGGTATCTTCGCATTTGCGGAACCTTACATAGGGTATGCAATCACCACCGAAACACTCGCTTCGGCAAAGAACAAAAGCATCCAGGACCTCATCGAGACCTTTAAGGTGAATGAGGTCAAGGAAGGTGCCGAGTGGAACGGTATCGAGAAGCTCGAGTATGGCGTCGGCGCCGGTCTTGGCGTGCGCGTGCTCAACTTTGTGGAAGTTTCCGCCAAGTGCTTCTGGAATATGGGTCCTATGTTCAACAACGACGGAGAGGCCGCCCCGACCGTCAAGGCAATGTATGAAACTACACGATCGACCCCTTGCAGCGGAATTGCCGCCTCAATATCGCTGTTCTTCTAGCGAAGGGAACCGCAGGGCCGTCATTTTCTGCTCGGCGGTGCCCGGAATGGACGAAGAATCGACGCGCAGTGTGGTGCGCGCCCTGTGCGAAGCCGGCTACGACATAGTGTCGGGAGGTACCGTCAAAGGTACTATGGACATTGTCTGCCGCACGGCGAAGGAATGTGGAGCACGCTGTATAGGCGTGATTCCGCGTTTTATGAAGGGCCTTGAGAACCCGCTCTGCGACGAAATCATCTGGACCGACACGATGGCCGAGCGCAAGGACCTGATGCACAAAGGCGTGTCGCTTGCGATAGCCCTTCCCGGAGGCATAGGCACGTTGGACGAATTCACCGATACGTTCTGCCTCGTGAAGATGGATATCCTCGATGCGAAGATGATCGCCTGGAACCGTGACGGCTTCTACGAGCCGCTCCGCGCCCTTCTCCGGCATTTCGCAGATGCGGGAACCCTGCCGGCCGAATCGCTCGAAAAAGTATATTTCCCTGCCTCGCTGCAGGAATTCAAAGAAATCATCAAGTGAGCCGCGACCAGATAATATCATTTCTCGGGGAAGACTGGACTGCGACGGTCGCGTTGATCCGTTCGTCTCTGGATACGGACATCCGCCTTCTTTCCAGCACCAATGACGGTGTGCTCCGGCACTCCGGGAAACTGCTGCGTCCCATGCTCACGCTGTTGAGCTGCCGGGCCTGCGGCCAGGGTTGCACTCACGACAGTATAGTTTACGCTGCTGCGGCAGAACTGCTTCACAATGCAACGCTTTTGCACGACGACGTGGCCGACGAGGCTGCGCTGCGCCGTGGCGAGCCCACTGTTGCAGCGAAGCTCGGGGCTCCCTCTGCCGTGCTGGTCGGCGATTTCTGGCTTGCCCGCGCCGTCAAGCTGGCCATAGGCACCAGCTATCGTCAGGAAGTGCTGGAACTCTTCACAAAGACCCTCAGCGACCTTGCCGAAGGCGAGATGCTCCAACTCGAGAAGGCCTCGCTGGCCGATACCGATTTCGCTGCATATCACCGCATCATCTATTGCAAGACCGCGTCTCTGTTCGAGTCGGCCTGCGTGAGCGGAGCAATGGCAGCCGGGGCTTCGGCAGAACAGGTAGAGGCCGTGCGCCGGTACGCACGCGCGATGGGCATAGCGTTCCAGATAAAGGACGACATACTCGACTATTCCGGTGGCGAGAACCTTGGCAAACCGGTGGGAATCGACATCCGTGAAAGGAAGATAACCCTGCCCCTGCTCGGCGCGATGGAAAACCATCCGCGCGAGAAGGAGATACGCGCCATGGTGGCCGCTATCCCGGAGCATCCGGAGTATTGCGACGAAATATTCGACTTCGTCAAGGAGCGGGGAGGAATCGATTACGCCTACGACAAGATGAAGGCATATGTCGATGAGGCGGTCTTTGCGCTTGAGCCGCTCCCGCCCGGGCCGGCCCGTGATTATCTTGCGCAGATAGCTTTGTTCAATTCGGAACGGAATTCATAATGGCGGCATACAGTGGCATAAGAGGCAACGAAACGGTGACCGGCGCTCTGAGCGCGATGGTCTGCAGCGGTCGCGTCCCGCACGCCATCCTTTTTCACGAGGATGACGGTGGCGGAGCGGTGAAGCTCGCACACGAGTTCCTTGCCCATCTGTTCTGCCGTGCCGGCGGAGAGGAACCTTGCCGTAACTGCCCGTCCTGCAACAAGATAGCAAAGCACATCCATCCGGACGTGCACTATGTGTTCCCGGTGAACAACGGCACGTCGCTGGATTATCTTGCGGAGTGGCGGTCTCTTCTTGCCGACAACGAGTCCTTTACCGAAGCCGAATTGCAGGAGGCGCTGGGCATCGAAGGCAAGACCGCAATGATTAAGGTCGACGAGGCTAAGCGTCTTCTCGACGTGCTCGGTCTTTCTGCCCTTGAGGGAGGCTACAGGGCAGTTGTTGTGTATCTGCCTGAAAAGATGAACCGCGAAGCTGCCAACCGTCTGCTCAAGGCAATCGAGGAACCTCCCGCGAAAACCCAGTTCGTGCTTGTATCGCATGCTCCCGAGATGGTGCTCCCGACGATAACGTCGCGTTGCCAGCGGATACGCGTCAGCCCGGCATCCGCCGCGCCGTCCTCTCAGCTCGAAGCGCAATTCGACCGGATATGCTCTTCGCTTCTTGCCGCGCTCGGCGCAGGAGACCTTGCCGCCGTGCTTGATGCCTCTGACGAGGCGGCCGCTCTGCCTTCGCGCGAGAAGATGAGGGCTTTCTGTACCGCCCTTTCCGGGCGTGTGAGAGGCCTTTTCCTCTGCCAGCAGGGGCTGGATGCCCTTGCGGCGGGTGTGCCTGAGGACGATCGCGCCGTTGCCGCCGCGCTCAAGAAGAAATTCCCCCGTGCCGCGCTCGATGCCATTTCGCGCGCCGACTCTCTGATTGCCCGTAACGTGGCACCAAAAATTGTATTTACCGACCTGGCCGACAGGCTGTACATTTCTGCAAAATGAACGAAAAGAAAACATACGACTGCTTCCGCGGCTGCGTGGTGCATAACCCTGCTCCCGAAGGAGACAGCGGAATAGAATACAGGGAAGGCTGCTGCAAGCTTTCCGATTACAACACGCTCAAGGGTGTGCCTGCCATCGAGCACGGCGACCTGTATGAGGTGCGTTTCAAGAACACTCGCAAGGGCTTCTACCGCAACGACTCCGGTCAGAGCATCAGGGTCGGCGACAAGGTGGTCGTTGAGGCTGCAACCGGTTGCGACCTGGGCATCGTGACGCTCGAGGGGCCGATGGTCCTCCGTCAGATGAAGGCGAAAAGGGTCGATCCCGAAACAGCTGAATTCAAAAAGATATACCGCAAGGCCCGCCAGAACGACATCGACAAATGGAGGGAAGCCACTGCCCGCGAGCAGGAGACTATGATTGAAGCGCGCAAGATAGCAGCGCAGCTCGGTCTGGAGATGAAGATTGGCGACGTTGAGTTCCAGGGCGACGGCACCAAGGCCATCTTCTACTACATCGCCGACGGAAGGGTCGATTTCCGCCAGCTCATAAAGGTCTTTGCCGAGGAGTTCCGCATCAAGATAGAGATGAAGCAGATAGGTGCCCGTCAGGAAGCGGGTCTCATCGGCGGTCTGGGCGTGTGTGGAAGGGGTCTCTGCTGCGCTTCGCATGTGACGCTTTTCCGCAGCATCTCCACCTCCGCGGCGCGCTGTCAGGACCTGTCGCTCAACCCTCAGAAACTCGCCGGCCAGTGCGGCAAGCTCAAATGCTGCATCAATTACGAGGTGCCTACATATATGGATGCCCAGTCGAGGATTCCGCGTCTTAACGGACCGCTCGAATTCGAAGACGGTCTGGCATACCTGCGCAAGACGGATATTCTTGCCGAGACGATGTATTTCTCCTACGAGAAGGGCTCGGATGCGAATCTTATCGCGCTCTCCGCTGAGGACGTGAGGGAGATCATCAAGATGAACCGAAATGGACAGAAGCCGGAGACAATGCTCCCGGATCCTGTAGAGAAGTCTCCTGAGTTCGTAACGGCGGTCGGAGAGGGAAGCATCTCCCGTTTCGATTCTCCTAAGAAAAAGAAGAATCGCAATCGAAACAGGGATCGCAGACGTGGCGGAAAAGAGAATAACGGCGGCGGTGAGAAGAAGTAGGTTGGCAGCTCTGGTGCTGGCACTCTCCGTGCTGGCCGGATGCTCCCGCCCAACAGCAGGGGAGATTTTCATTCCTGCCCCTCGCAACGCTTACGAGTATACTCTGGATGTCCAGGATACCCTCGCATCTTATGATCTTGCCTTCTATACCAGGATTGAAAATCCGGCCAGGGAGGTTCAACTGAAATTCAATATTGTCTGGAAGGATCCGTCGGATTCTCTTTATAGGGAAACCGTGTATCTGAGGCGTGGAGAGGAAGATGCGGTTGTGCGCAATTACAGAACCGGGATGCATTTCCCGCAG
>JAZLKT010000085.1:0-9576 GCA_045597785.1 Candidatus Cryptobacteroides sp. | reverse complement strand
TCAACACTTTATCTCAATATTATTCATAACTCGTTGCCTTGAAATTGTAGTCCCGTAATTCAGAAAAAACTCTTTATTACTCTAGACTAATCTAATTTCTTTTTTACCTCGTTATCTCTCTCAATAAGTCAAAGAACTGTTCCCTCCCGCGCTATAGGCGAAAAGGACTGCAAAGATAGACAATTTTTTTATTCCCGCAAATGTTTTGCGAAAATATTTCGAACTATTTTCGCTTAATGCGCATTGCGGACAGCACCATATAGGTTACAAGCAGCGCAAGCGGCAGGATGGCTATCATTTCAGCCGGGGCGGCCTTGAAACAGCCGGCGGCATCGGCGGCGCCCGGAGTGTTCCACGAAGAGAGGAACCAGTCGATGCCGGCGAATTTGAGAATAGCCGAAACGACACCCATCAGGGCACCGCCGGCAATGAAGCCCGAAGCGATGAGCGTACCCTTATCCTGACGCGCGGCATTGAGAGCCTCGTCCTTGCTGCGTGTGCCGACGAACCACGAAACGGCGCCGCCCAGCAACAGGGGCAGGTTAAGGTCGATGGGGATGAACATTCCAAGGCAGAAGGCCAGGGCGGGCACTTTGCAGAAATTGAGCACAAGGGCAATCGCCGCGCCTATGCCATACAGCAGCCAGGGCGCATTACCTCCGTTCATCATAGGCTGGATGACGGCAGCCATCGCATTGGCCTGGGGTGCCACGAGAGCGCCTTCGCCCGTGAAACCGTAGGTCTTATTGAGAATCATCATCACCCCGCCGACGGTTGCAGCCGCCACAAGCACGCCCACGAACTTCCACACTTCCTGCTTCGCGGGTGTCGTACCTATATTATATCCTATCTTGAGGTCGGTTATGAAGCCGCCGGCAGTGGAAAGAGCCGTGCATACGACACCGCCGATAATCATCGCCGCGACCATACCCGCATTACCCTTGAGCCCGCAAGCTACAAGCACGAGCGCTGTGATGATAAGGGTCATGATGGTCATTCCGCTCACGGGGTTCGAGCCGACGATGGCAATCGCATTGGCCGCCACAGTCGTAAAGAGGAACGAAATCAGAGCCACGATAAGAAGCCCGATGAGAGCCTGCCAAACGCTGTTCACCACTCCACCGAAAGCAAAGAACGCGAACACGGCCAGAAGCGCCACGGCTATGCCGAGCACAATCTTCTTCATGGCCAGATCGCGGTCGGTCCGTTCGGGAACCTCGGCAGCGCCCTTACGCGTGAACTCGCTCACAGCAAGGCCGAGCGCCGATTTGATGACGCCCGAACTCTTGATGATTCCGATAATGCCTGCTGTCGCGATACCGCCTATGCCGATGTGGCGGGCATACTCACGGAAAATCTGGTCGGCCGACATCTGCGAAACGGTCTGTGCTATGCCACTGCCCATAAGGTCGATGACCTGGCCGCCCCAAAACAGATTTATCCCCGGAATGATGACGAGCCATACGAGCAGCGAGCCGCAGCAGATTATGAACGCATATTTGAGACCGACGATGTAGCCTAGACCAAGCACGGCAGCACCGGTGTTGAGTTTAAGCACCAGTTTGGCCTTGTCGGCAACAACCTGGCCCACATGGCACACGGTGGTGGAAAGAGTCTCGGCCCAGGCTCCGAAGGTACCGACGACGAAGTCGTAGAGTCCTCCGACAAGACCGGCGGCAAGAAGAGTCTTCGCGCCACCCCCCTGCTCTTCACCGCTCACGAGCACCTTTGTCGTGGCAGTGGCCTCGGGGAAAGGATACTGGCCGTCCATCTCCTTGACGAAATAGCGGCGGAACGGGATGAGGAAAAGGATTCCCAGCACGCCGCCGAGCAGCGAACTGAGAAACATCTGCGTAAAGTTTACGTCAAGTCCAAGGATATAGATGGCGGGCAGAGTGAAGATAGCTCCGGCCACGATAACGCCCGAGCAGGCTCCAATGCTCTGGATGATGACATTCTGCGCAAGAGCGTCTTTTTTCTTCAAAGCTCCGCTTACACCCACGGCGATTATGGCTATGGGGATGGCCGCCTCGAACACCTGGCCCACCTTCAGGCCCAGATATGCGGCCGCAGCACTGAAGATCACGGTCATCAGCAGGCCCATGGCCACACTGTACGGTGTTACTTCGGAATAGTTCTTCTTCGGATCCAGCAATGTCTTCATACCTTCTATATTATATATGTATCGCTATTCTGCAAAAAGTGTCAGGATGTTCAGGATGACGGCTGAGGCCTTCTGCATATTCTGCAGAGAAACCCACTCCATCTTGCCGTGGAAGTTCAGTCCGCCGGCGAAGATGTTCGGGCAGGGCAGACCCATGAACGAGAGGTTCGCTCCGTCGGTGCCGCCGCGTATGGGCTGGATATGAGGCTTGACTCCTGCCATTTCCATAGCCCTCACCGCCTTTTCGACAATATGGTAATGGGGTTCGACCTGACGGCGCATGTTGTAATACTGGTGACGTATCTCCACAGTCGCGGTGCCCGCCCCGTATTTGGCGTTGATGGCATCGGCAGTCTTCTGCATAGTAGCCTTCTGGGCCTCGTGTTTGGCAATATCGTGCTCGCGAAGGATGTATGAGAAAGAGCATTCCTCCACCGTTCCCCTGTATGAAATCAGATGATAGAAACCCTCGTAGCCTTCGGTCAGTTCGGGTTTTTCGCCTGCGGGCAGCAGGGAGTTGAATTCCATACCTATGAGGATGGCGTTCTTCATCTTGCCTTTGGCGTAGCCGGGATGCACGTTACGCCCCTGGATATGTACGGTCGCGGCTGCCGCATTGAAGTTCTCGAACTCAAGTTCGCCGACTTCGCCGCCGTCCATAGTGTAGGCATAATCGGCACCGAACCTGGCGACGTCGAATTTCGCCACACCACGGCCTATCTCTTCGTCCGGAGTGAAGCCTATGCAGATATCGCCGTGCTTGAAATCGGGATGGGTCATCACGTACTGCACGGCGTCCATGATTTCAGCCACGCCGGCCTTGTCATCGGCGCCGAGAAGGGTCGTTCCGTCGGTGGTAATGATGGTTTCGCCCTTGTGCGCGAGCAGTTCGGGGAACTCATCCGGAGAGAGGCAAAGCCCTTCCACGCCCTTCAGGGCGATGCTGCCGCCATCATAATTTTCAATTATCTGCGCCTTGACGCCCTCGCCGCCTGCATCGGGCGAAGTATCGACATGTGCTATGAATCCTATTGCCGGGGCCGTCTTGCCGCAGTTCGACGGAATACGGGCCATTACATATCCGTATTCATCGAGCGAGGCGGCTACTCCCATTGCGTCCAGTTCGTCGCGCAGGAGTTTCAGAAGGTTAAGCTGTTTTTCGGTGGAAGGCTGCGATTCCGATTCCTCATTGGACTGGGTGTCTATCGCCACATAACGGAGGAACCTTTCCTCAAGGCTGCTTGTCTGCATCTTTCTTATCTTTTTGTCGTTGATATCTGCGAATGTATTTTTCAAGGAGGGCCTGCTCGCGCTCTTCGTTCTTCTGCTGGGCGAGCACCGCCTTGAGAGTCTGCTTGCGTTTGCGCTCGAGCGCCCTGGCGTCCTTTTCGGCCTGACGGGCGGCATCCCGGGCATCGAGTTCCGCCCATCGCGCATCGCGAGCGGCTATGCGCGCATCGTGCTTCGCCTGGGCGGCGGCACGCCTGAGTTCCGCCTTAGAGGGCACGTGAACGACGCTGTCGGCAAGCGAGAGGCTGTCGGTCAAAGCAAGACTGTCCGCGAGAGCGAGGCTGTCGGCAAGCGCGAGGCTATCGGCAAGTTGGGATGCAAGTGCAAGGCTGTCGCTCAATGCAAGGCTGTCAGCGACCGTGGCGGGGGAATCCTCCAGGGCCGGTTCGGCGACCGGCTCCGATTCCTTCGGCGCGCGTTTTTTCGGATGGGTGCGGTTATACTCTATCTCGTCGTAAACCTTCTTCATATAACCCGGGAAGAACTCGTCGGTGTGGGGGAACGCGGCCTTGGTGTGAGCATTATACTCGTCGCGCTGCGATGCGCGCACCTTGAGGGTGGTGATGCTCAGCGGGCCGGTCGGGCGCAACTCGCTCTGCCAGTTGAAGCCCTTGAGGAAGCGGTCGGCTTCGGTCATCTGGGCGAGCGGGAACGCATTGTTCTTGGGCTGCGAAAAATAATAGACCCTGTCGAGCGTGCCTTCGCGCATTACGCCCGACATCATCTCGCACTCAACCTTGTTGGCGGTGGAAATCTGGTCATTCTCGACGAGGTAGAAAAGGGTCGAAGCCCCGCCCAGAGCATCGAAGCGGCTGAGGGCCGAGGTACTGTCGAAATAGGCCATAACCTCGGCTCCGCGTATCTGGTCGTAGCAGAGCGTGTCTTCCTGGGTGATGATCATTGCCGAGGAGAGCAGGCTGGCGCGCTCCACCCGTCCACCGCGGATGAGAGTGAAAAGAGAATCGGCGCTGTACTGGCGGTTTCCGTCATTCCACACAATCGGGTCGATATAGAAACGCGCAATACTGTCGAGGTCAGTATACCGGAGCGAGTCGGAGAGGACCTGAATGTCGTCGCGGTAAACCCGCACGTGGCCCTTGCCGAGCGCAAAGCCTATCTTCGTACTGTCCGGAGGCGGTGGCGGAGCGAGAGAATCCGCAACTTCGGCCACAGGCTCTTCGGGAGCGGGGGTCTCGGCATCGGGAGAGGTTTCCGGCCCGGCAGCTGGTTTCGCACCAGGCCTTGTGCGGCCGGGCGATGTCCCCTGATTCGCCTTTTCGGCCTCTGCGGCAGCGCGGGCGGCTTCTTCGGCGGCTTTCTTCCGATATGCCGTGACAGGGTCGGACAGAATTGCATCAAGCCTGTCCCCTGCCTCCTTAACCTGCCCCTCGGGCACATCGCAACGCGGGACAGTATAGTAGATGAGCGTATCGGCTCCGAAGTAAACGGTATCCTTACGCTCTTCGCTTCTTTCCTCAATGGCAACGGCAGCCTGACGGGTCATTGTGGCCTGCGAGAGCGAATCGCAATAATAGAAACGCTCCGCCACGGCCGACACCCCGCGCGTGGTATCCTGCACCTGTGCCCGACCTAGCATAAGCACGTCGTTGACGGTACGGTAGAAATAAAGCGAATCGCTCCAACTCTCCTGCTGCCCGGTAAGGCCGTGCACGGCACCCGTGAAGAAAAAAGTCTCTTCGTTACGGTCGTACCAGCCGCGACTGGCCGAAAGCATATTCTCCTGCTTCCAGAAATCGATGCTGGAGGTAAAGCGCGCGAAATTGATATCGGTCTGATATTCAAGCGACTGGGTGCGGATAAACACCGAGTCCGTAAACATATTGACGTTGTTGTTGAACGAGAAAAGGCTCGCTTTCGAATCGTAACTGCCATCCTCGCTCTCGATAATCTGCCCGTCCTTGTCCTTGAACGCACCGCCGCTGGAGAATACAGCCAGGCTATCAGCGGTGTTGTAGTCGAGTTCGTAGGTGCGGAGCGTATTGCCGTCCTCGTCACAGAGCTGTACGGTACCTCCGCGGAACTTGGCGAGGTTGTCGTTCACCAGATAATCCATCAGATCGCTTGAAAGCACGGTGCCGTTCTGGGTAAGACGCACGTTGCCTATCGCATTGACTATGTTCTGGTCGACGTTCCAGTAAGCCGTATCGCAGATGAAGTATGTGTCGTTGTGAAGGAAGGTGGCGTCGATAGCCTTGCGCCACGACGAGCCGTCATCCTTGGTGATGATTTCGAGCGAAGCGCCCTTGACGAGTCGCACGAGCGAATCCCGCTGCCCCGAACCGTCCTGGGCAGAAAGATGCGGGCCGCACAGAAGCGGCAGCAGCGGCATCAGAAAGGCAAGTATCAGTTTCTGAACTTTTCTTTCCATTCGGGGGAAGTGAAGTCACAGTCCTTGAAAAGAGGATCGATGACTATGTGGGTTTCCTTGATTTTCTTCGTTATGAAGTCTTCGACTGCAGCCGCACGCTTGAGCGCGCTGACCTCTTCGTAGAGTTCGTTATAGTCGTTCTCGAATGTTGCGACGTGCGAAGGCACTATCCGGTCGAGGCGGACAATCTTGTAGACGGTGTTGCCGTTGCGGCCTTCGTTGTCAAGCGACTCGATGGGAAGCGATATCTCACCGGGCTGCAGAGAGCGCACGGCAGCATAATCCTGGGGTTTGAGCTGGTCTATTTCAAAGTAGGCCGAGCCGGTATTGGGGTCGGCCATCTGGCCTCCGTTGGTGCGTGTGGCCGGATCCTGCGAGAAGAGGCGGGCTGCCGTCTCGAAGGTCACCTTCGCGGAATCAATGGCCGTCTTGAGGCTGTCGAGCTTGGCGAAGGCCTTGTCGCGGTCGTCAGAAGTATAGCTGGGTTTGAGGAGAATATGGCGGGCATTGAACATATCGCCCTTCTTTTCGATAACTTCGATAATGTGGAAGCCGTCAGGAGTTTCGACTATCTGCGAAATCATGCCGGGTTTGAGGGCCATCGCGGCGTCGGAGAACGCGGGCCAGAAGATGGACTTCGAGGCCATTCCCAATTCGCCGCCGCGGCGCGAACTCCCGGGATCCTGCGAATAGAGGCGGGCAAGAGTGGCGAACTTCTCGCCGTTGAGAATGCGCTCACGCAATTCCAGGAGCCTTTCCTTTACGGCAATGGCCGCTTCGTCGCGGTCGGGATAGATGCATATCTGGCTCATCTGGTACTTCACCGGCACCTCGGGCAGATTGCGGACATCGACGGTGTCGAGATAGACCTTCACGTCGTATGGAGTGATTTCGGGAATCTGCGAAGCGATCTGCTGCTGTTCCTGCTGCACGAGGCCCATAGCCTCAATCTGCTCGGCCCAGTCGGCACGAAGGCGCGTCACGCTCTTGCCGAAGTATTCGGCCACCTGCTCGTCGCCACCCAGAGCCGTGCGCACGTTGTCGATACGCTGCGTGAGTTCGGCATTGACCATATCCTGGCTCACCTCGAGCGAGTCGATGCGGGCCTGCATAAGGAAGAGTTTGGAGCGCAGCATGTTCTCGAGCATCTCGCAACGCATATTCTTGTCGGAGGCATATCCCTGGGCGCGCATCATCTGCACCTCGGATTCGATTTCCGACAGAGGAATGAACTCTCCTCCCACTATGGCCACAGTCTTGTCCACGAGCTTGCCGTAGCGCTGGGCCTGGCACAAAAACGGACAAAGAACGAGTGAAAAAACAATCAGATATTTACCGAATACTTTCATAACAATCTAATATACAACAAACTGACCCGAACGACGGGCATCCTGCACAACCTTCGATTCAAGATCCATCAGAAGATCCCTCTTGCGGCCGTTAAGGATGTAGTCGCGCACCTTGTCGGAGCAGAATTCGAGAGGAGCGAGACCGCTGCGCTGCATCGTGCACACATAGGCAACCTTGACGTCGTTGCGGTCAACCTCGTCGAAGACGATATAGTTCTGCGACAGGCAAGCAAGCATTGTACCATAGTCAGTGCCGAATTCGCGGGCCAGAATGGCCGCATCCATCCATGTGTCGGAACTGTCGAAATAGCGGATGGCATTGAAGAACGCGAGGTCTTCGGCCTCGACCAGTTCGTCGGGATTGCGCGAACCCATCTTGGCGATGATCTCGTCCTTCTGCTCGGCAGCCTTGCTGATATCTATGAAACGCACCTTGAGAATAGGGCGTTCGAGGCTGAAGAGTTCGGGGTGCTCTTCGTAGAAATCGACTATCTGCGACTCGGAGACGAGGGTGTCAAGCCTGTCGCCCACATAATGCTGCTCGTAGCGGAACCGGAGAAGTGTCCTGCGGTACGATTCGAGTTCGGCCGAGACGTCCTGCTCTTCCTTCGAGAGCTGCTCGACCGCCTTGTCACTGAATATGATTCCCGTCGCCCAGGATTCGATATATGCGAGAGAGAGGTTGGTGCTGTCGAGACTCGATACACCCTCCGGAATGAAGGGTTCCAGCTCGGAGCGGTAGAGTTTCTGCCGTCCGACCTTGGCCACGACTTCGTCGTCGTGCACGATGTTCTGCACAAAGGTGCACGAAGCGGCAAGGACAGCCCCAAGGATGGCGGCGGATATGGTCTTTATTGTCATAGCCTGCAAATATAATGATTTCCCTGCCAATACCGGAGCCCTGCCGGCCCGCACGGATTGAACAAGCCGTCAAATTTACAACATCGCGCGCGCAAATACAAACGGGGCGGCCCGAAGGTCGCCCCGAATATTCAGCATTGTGCTGGAATTATGCTGCAACTGCCTCCTTTACAGCCTCGCTGAGCTTGGTGTAGAGGGCGTCTGTCTTTTCAAGAATCTCCTTGCGAAGAGCGTTGTAGTAAGCTTTCCTGGGGCCTTCGACCTTTGCGCTGGCCTGGTTGCGGAGGTGGTTGTAGAGTTCTACGGCCTCGTCAAGAAGTTCAGCCACTTTTGCGTCTGTTGCCTTGGGGTTGACTGCCGCTACGACGGTGCAGTCTTCGACGAACGCGCTGAGCACGTACTCGATGTCTTTTTTGATGTCTCTGAGGTTCATTTTTGTAAAGGAAAAATGTGTAGCGGGGGTGGGGCATGATCCCACGACCTCCGGATTATGAATCCGACGCTCTAGCCAGCTGAGCTACCCCGCCGTGACCCGTTAGGGAGTTGAGATAGAAGGATTCGAACCCTCACTGACAGAGCCAGAATCTGTAGTGCTACCATTACACCATATCTCAATGGGAGTGCAAAAATACAACCCTTTTCGATATTTGCAAAATTATTTTTCAATAATTGCAACCGCCCATACAGCGCAGCCTTCGCCACGGCCGACGAATCCGAGATGCTCGGTAGTAGTGGCCTTGACGCTTATCCTCGAGACATCGCATCCGATGGTCAGGGCAAGACTTTCGCGCATGGCCGGGATGTGAGGGGCGAGCTTCGGGCTCTGGAGCGCGATGGTTATGTCGGCGTTGCCGAGCCTCCAGCCCTCTTTCTGTATGCGGCCGTACACCTCACGCAGGAGGATACGGCTGTCAATACCTTTGTAAGCCGGATCAGTGTCGGGAAAAAGGTGACCGATGTCACCGAGGGCGAGAGCCCCGAGCAGCGCGTCGCACAGTGCGTGTATTGCCACGTCGCCGTCGGAATGGGCGATGAAACCCCTCTCCGAGGGGACCTCTATTCCGCAAAGATGCATTGGGAGTCCTTCGCCTATGGCGTGGACGTCATAGCCCTGGCCTATACGTATTTCCATATCAACGCAAATTTAGCTATTTTTGCGCAAATTCATTACAGCTATGTCAATGTTCAGTTGGTTCGGCGAACAGCAGCATCATGTGTTCGATTACAAGCCCCGCTACTACGACCGCAAGGAAGAGGAAAGGCGCCGCAAGTTCGGCGATGTGGATGGCAGCAACGAAAAGAAACCCTACGAGCCCGGTTCCTATGTGCGCGGTTCGATGCGCAGCGGTGCCTACAGCCGCGAAAGGGGCCATGCCAACAGGGTCCAGAACATAATCGGGCTGATAGGCCTGCTGCTGATAGCCATAGTACTGGTATTCATCGCGAAATTCTACACCCTTCTATGATAAAGGTTCTTCCCCCGCAGATATCAAATATGATAGCCGCCGGCGAGGTGGTCGGCC
>JAZLKT010000084.1:0-14755 GCA_045597785.1 Candidatus Cryptobacteroides sp. | reverse complement strand
TACGAGCGGAAGCATAGCCATAAGTTTGTCTTGATGGCTATGCGTAATGCTGCCAATTTATGAAAGATATCACTCCGAACAAGTGAAGCGCCCAGCTGGTGAGGGAACCAATCCCAATGCCAGCCGGGTGTTCTTTGGAAGTTGAAAATCTTTACTCTTGTGGAACAAAAATCAGAGGGTAAAGGTCTTTCTCAAGTCTTATTGTGCAAAGTACAAAATGTGCGTGCTACCCCTATATTCTCGAACAGAACCTTGGTCCCGTACGATTTGGAGATATTGTCTATCTGCAGGAAACTCGGCACAGCGATTCCGTTTCAGTTCTACTTGCTCTGCACGGAAGCGTTGATGAAGGGGATAGAACCGCCTGTGTATTCGGGTAGTTTGCCGTCCCACTTCTCGATTGCGTACTGACGAACGAGCAGTTCGTTGATGGAAGCGGCCACGACCCTGTTGTAGTAAGCTTCACCGTCGCCCTGGATGCGTAGAGCTTTCGCTTCGCCCTCGGCCTTTGCGATTGCAATCTTCGCCTCAGCCTCGGCTTCCTTCACTTTGTTCTCGGCCTTGAGAGCATTCTGAACAGCCTGGTTCTTGGCGTCGATAGCGTCGCGCAGCGACTGGGGAGGCATAATCTGCGTAGTGAATTCCGAAACGATGAAACCTTCTTCGAGGAGGGTCTTGTTCAGCCTCTGGCGCACCTTGAGCTCGAACTCCTCGCGGTTGGACATGAGCTGGTCGGCGGTATATTCGTTACCGCATGTGCGGTACGCCTCGAAGATGCAGGTGTGAATATAACCGTCCTCAATGCGGTCGAGCGATTCGCGGTACTTGATGAAGATGTCGGTCGCACGCTCGGGATCGATATGATATGCGATGGTGGGCGACATATTGAAAATGGAAGCATCCTTGGTCTGCACATCGAACGCAGTATATGTCTTGCGCTGGATATAGGTGGGATACTGATAGATGTTCTGGGTGATGGGGTTGTACCATACCCAACCCTTGCAGGTGCCGATGACACCACCGCGGAGTTCGGGGTCGTTGCTCCATTTCTTGAAGCGGATGCCCACGGAACCGCTGTCGATGGTGGTACAGCAGTTGGCGAGTGCGATAATGGTAACGAATACGATTGCAAAAGCGGTGATAGTTCCCTTGACGCCTCTGCGCTGTGAAGATACTGTCATATCGTCAGGTTTTTAAAGTGTTACTATAAGACATTTGCTGCCGGGCGCGGCAGTTATGCTGACGGGACCGTCCTCGGGCAGGCTGAGAGCGGTTTCTCCTGATGCAATTCCCAGTGTCTGCGACTCATTCTTCAATCCTATGCTTCCCTCTATGCCAATTACAATCACCAGTCCTCCGCATTCGGCGGCATTGAGTGTGATTCCGGCGGGGGTATCTGCCGCGGCCTCGAAAAGCGAGGTATGGAAGTACGGGCATTTGACCAGAGACACCATTTCGCCCGGAGCCGCTGCGTAGTGCGTGCGGTAGTCGGGATAAACCGTATAGTCGATGGCCTCCTTAGCCTCCTGCGTGTGCAGCTGGCGGGGTTTCCCGTCCAGTCCGAGACGGCCGTAATCGTAAATGCGGTAGGTGATGTCGGAAGTCTGCTGTATCTCGGCCAGGAAGCATCCGCCACCTATTGCGTGGATACGGCCCGCGGGGAGGAAGAACACGTCGCCGGGAGAAAGTTTATAGTCCGAAAGCACCGAGACGATGTTATCGTTCTCGACAAGAGACACATAGTCTTCAGGGGTAATCTGTTTGGAGAGTCCGCTGAAGAGGTGCGCCCCTTCGCGCACGCCGATTATGTACCACATCTCGGTCTTGCCATTGCAGCCGTGCCTTGCGGCAGCAAGCTCGTCATTTGGATGAACCTGGATGCTGAGATCGGTCTTGGAGTCGATGAACTTGATGAGCAGGGGGAACCTGCCGGGATAGATATCCGTTATCTTATCGCCTTTCCGGGGCCCTTCGGCCACTACCGACTCGTGGCCGGGAACGGCTGAAAGAACCCAGTTCTCCGTACCCCATACGTACGGGATGAGTATGGGATTGAATTTGTACATCGCGTCTAGATGAGGGGCTCGGCTGTCATTGCGGCCGGCTGGGGAATTCCCATAAGTTTGAGAATGGTAGGAGCCACATTGCAAAGGGCGCCGTCCTTGACGGTCTTCACATCTGCTCCGGCGTTGATGACGATGAACTGCACTTCGTTGAGCGAGTGGGCGGTATTGGGAGTCCCGTCTTCATTGACTGCATAGTCGGCATTGCCGTGGTCAGCGGTCAGAAGAACGGCATAATCGTTTTCTATTGCAGCAGTCACAACGTCCTTGACGAGGCCGTCGATGGTCTTGACAGCCTTGCAAATTGCTTCGTAAACTCCCGTATGACCCACCATATCGCCGTTCGCAAAGTTGAGGATGATAGCATCCTCCCTGCCGCTCCTGATGGCTTCGATAAGTTTCGTGGCAACTTCGGGAGCGCTCATTTCGGGCTGAAGGTCGTAAGTGGCAACCTTGGGGCTGTTCACCAGTATGCGGTCCTCGTTCTCGAACGGAGTCTCACGGCCACCGTTGAAGAAGAAGGTCACGTGGGCATATTTCTCTGTCTCGGCGATGCGGAGCTGGCGTTTGCCTGCCTTGGCGAGAGTCTCGCCGAGGGTGTCAGTAACGGTCTCCTTGTCGAAAAGTATGTGCACACCCTGGAACGAAGCGTCGTAGGGGGTGAGGCAGCAGTAATAGAGAGGGATGGTGTGCATCCCCTCTTCGGGCATATCGTTCTGGGTAAGGACGGCGGTAAGTTCGCGGGCGCGGTCGTTGCGGAAGTTGAAGAAGATTACAGCATCTCCCTCCTCAACGGTTGCGAGTGGCTTGCCGTTCTCGGTAATGACTATAGGTTTGATGAACTCGTCGGTAACATCGTCCGCATAGCTGGCCTTGATGCCTTCGGCAGCTGAAGTGAATTCAGCACCCTTTCCCTCGACGAGCATATCATACGCCTCTTTGACGCGGTTCCAGCGTTTGTCGCGGTCCATTGCATAAAAGCGTCCGCATACCGTGGCAACGCGGCCGGTAGTGGCGGCCATCTTCTGCTCGAGTTCGGTTACGAATCCGAGTCCGCTGCGCGGGTCGGTGTCGCGGCCGTCCATAAAACAGTGCACGAACACTTTGTCAAGTCCTTCGTTCTTCGCTTCGGCGAGGAACTCATAGAGGTGGTTGAGGCTCGAGTGCACTCCGCCGTGGCTGGCGAGACCCATAAAATGGAGTTTCCTGCCGGTCTTCTTCACATAGTCGTACGCAGCCCTGATCTCGGGATTGGCGAGGAGCTTGTGCTCGCGGCAGGCGATGTTGATCTTTACCAGATCCTGGTAAACGACCCTTCCCGCACCGAGATTCATATGTCCCACCTCGGAATTGCCCATCTGTCCGTCGGGCAGACCGACATACTCGCCGCAGGCCTGCAGATGGCTGAATGGATACTTTGCCCTGAGGCTGTCGATGAAGGGCTGGCCCTGGGTATAAATAGCGTTCGAGCGGTCGTGGCGTCCTTCGCCCCAGCCGTCGAGAATCATCAGAAGTACTTTTCTATTCATTGTCTGTAGTTGGAAATTCTATTTGAGACCGCGGCCCCTGAGCATTGCATCCGGGTCGGGTTCACGACCCACGAAACTGCGATACAGGGTCATAGGCTCTTCGCTGCCGCCTTTTTCGAGGAAGGTGGCACGGAACTCCATCGCCAGGGCGTGTACGGCCTCGAGATCCCACTCCCCTTCGGGAGCGCACTTCGAAGTGAACACGCTGAAAGCGTCCTTGTCGAGCACCTCGGCCCAGAGATAGCCGTAGTAACCCGAATTGTAACCGCTTCCGAAGATGTGGTTGAAATAGGTGGTGCGGTAGCGGGGAGCTATCTCGCGGATGAGGCCCATTTCGTCACATACTCTCTTTTCGAAAGCGTCGATGAATGCCGATGCAGCCTCGGGGCTGGCAAGCGCACTTGCGGGAATCTCTTCCAGTTCGTGCCACTTCATATCGAGTATGGATGCGGCGGCAAGTTCTGTGGTCATGAAGCCCTGGTTGAACTTGAGAGCGGCATTGACCTTCTCCACAAGACTGGCGGGGATGACCTCGCCGCGGCCGTTCAGGGCATAACGCTCGAGCAGCCAGGGCTGGAAGGCCCAGTTCTCGTTGAACTGCGAGAACATCTCCACGAAGTCGCGCGTTACATTGGTTCCGCTGACCGAAGCATAGTGACACTTGGTCAGAAGGCCGTGCAGAGCGTGGCCGAACTCGTGGAAGACGGTCTGCACCTCGTCGATGCTGAGGTTCGCGTGCAGATTGCCCACGTTCACGATGATGGGGCGTACGTCGGTGCCGTCAGCAAGGGTGTACTGCTCACGGATGGGATTCATCCAGGCTCCACCCCTCTTCGAAGAGCGGGGGAAGTAGTCGGTCGTGAAGATGCCTATGAGGCTTCCGTCCGCATCGGTAATCTTGTACGTTGTGACGCACTTGCGGTTGTATGCGCTCACGCCCTCGAGTTTCTCGGCCTTGATGCCGTAGAGAATTTCGGCGCAGGTGAAGATTCCCTTCACCACATTGTCGATGCTGAAATAGGGCTTTGTGAGGTTCTCGTCAAGGTCGTATCTGGCCTTGCGCACGCGCTCGGCATAGTACCACCAGTCCCAGGGCTCGATCACTGAGCCGGCTGGCAACAGGCCCGAAGCGATATCCTGGTCCATAAGGGCCTGCATCGCGGCCTTCTCCTCCTCGGCGCGTGCGACTGCGCTGCGCATTATCCCATCGAGGAAAGTGTCCACGGTCCAGCTGTCGTGGGCCATCTTGTCGGCGAGGGTATAATCGGCGGAAGTGGTATAACCCATAATTTCGGCCTTGCGTATTCGGAGCTGCATCACCTCGAGGATGAGCTGGGCATTGTCGTGCTCGCCACCGCTGTGGCAGCGCGTCGTGTATGCTTCGTTCCAGGCGCGACGCTGCTCGCGGTCGGCGGTGGAAGTCATCATATCGGGATATGCCGAAACGCTGAATCCGAACTTGTCCTTGAAGGCGTTCGATTCCGCGAGGATGTTGTTGCCTATCTTCTGAATCTTCGCGGCCATCTGGGTGTTGATGTCGCGGAGTTCCTTCTGCTCCGATTCACCAAGGCCTACGCCGTTGCGCTGGAAGTCGTCGTAATGGTTCTTGAGCACGACCTGCTGCTCGCGGGTGAGAGCGCTCTGGTCGGCGTTATAAACTGCGGCGACCCGCTCGTAGAGAGCCTTGTTGAATGAGATATTGTCCGAATGGGCGCTCAGAAGAGGAATGGCCTCTTCCATTACGGCGTCAAGCGAAGGGCTGTTGTCGGTCTCACTGACATTGTAAAGCACGCCGCATACCTTCGAAAGCAGTTCGCCGCTGAGTTCGAAAGCAGCGATGGTGTTCTCGAATGTGGGCGCCTCAGCGTTGTTGCAGATGGCTTCGATCTCAGCCTGCTGCTGAGCTATTCCCTCGCGAATGGCGGGGATGTAGTCGGCCGTGCGTATCTTCTCGAACGGAGGTATTCCGTAAGGGGTGTCCCATTCCTGCATGAAAGGATTGTTGTGGCAGGACGAAAGTGCAGCGGCCATTATTGCAAATGCGAATATCCTTTTCATTATTCAAGAGGCTTTCCGTCCACTACGAAATCGGAAATGTTGTTAACGGTAAGCTGGATGCTGCCCTGGTAGAGGGTAATTACGCCGGTCACATCGATTGTCTTGGCGCCGCTGAGCACCTCGGCGGGAATCTCGCGGTCGGCGAACTTGCTGTAGCCGCTGGTGCGGATCTGGATTTCTGTGCCGCCCATCTTGAAGTACTGGCTTACGCTGTATGCTGCCTTCTCAATAGCATCATACTTGCCGTTCGGGCCCTTGAGGCTTGCAACAGTGATGAAATTGCCGTCAGCATCCTTGGGGAAGTTATCCTCGTTTCCGGAACCGACGCGGCATCCGTCCCAACAGCCCTTGCACAGATACTCGGTCATCTTGGCCTTGCTCATAGCCCAGGTGGTGACACCGTGGGCAAGCCCGTGAACGGTATGGTGGGTGGGACACTCGTCGTCTATTCCGTTCGTGTCGGAAAGGAAGATGCGGTTGTCCGACGCCTTCTTGTCCTTGTTGGAATCGAGATACAGGAGGCAGAACACCTCGTCGGCATACCTGAGGCCCTTGAGGGTCACGAGCGAACCGATGTATTTGTTGGTTTTCTGGGTATCGGACTGGGCGTTGGGGAGGTCGCTCTCGTTGATGACGGCGGGAACCACTTCACCTTCAACCTCTCCCTTGAGAACGTGGGTATCGATAACAACGGCATTCTCCATATACGATGTCTCATAGTCATCGGCAAAGGTGCCGTCATCCTTGATGTTGCGGCTGCCGCCCACCTGCACCATGCCTATCCCGCCGTAGTTGCCGCTCTTGTAGCCGTACATTCCGAGGGTAAGACCGTTGCAGACGACATAGACCCTCTGGCCGGGGAGGAAGTCGTTGTAAAGACCGTTCTTTCCTATCTTGATTTCCATTCCGCCCGTAGCGTCCTGGATATAGAAACTCTTGTAGAAGTTGCCGGGCTGGTCGGTTGTCGAGACGATACCGGTGATGACGATGTCCTCGTCCATATTCCAGGCCTTGCCGGTAGTGTAGCGCGAAGCGAGGTCGGCAATCGTTATGATGCTGCCGTATGTATCTTCCACCTCGGCGCGGGTCCACACTTTCGCGGGTGCGGGATTCTCGTAGCCGAAAGTGAACACCGGCTGGAATTCCTCCTTGAGCGACTGACAGGAGCAGGCGCAGGCCAGGATTGCTGCGAATACTGATATCTTTTTCATACGCTTAGAATCTGAAATAAATGTTCAACATATAGTTGATGCCCTGCATATAGAAGTACTTGGGGTCGAACGCGTAGTAGCGGTCCTTGCCCTCGCTCTTGATGAGGCGTGTCTGCTCGTAACCGCCTGTCTTGACGCACTTGTTGTTCAGGAGGTTGTTGGCGTTGAACGAGAAGCCGATCTGGTTGCCGTGACGGTACCAGCTCTTGCCTATGCTGAGGTTCAGCAGGAATGCCGGAGCGAATTCCTCCTGGCTGGTAAGGCTCCTGACTTCGTCGGGGGTAACGATTCCGTCACCGCCCGCCACCGCGAAGGTTGTGCGGTAGAGCGGGTTCATATCGAGGTACGAATGAGCGAAATACTGTCCGTTGACTTCGAGGAACCAGTAGTTGATATTGTAGTTGAGCGCGAGCTCGGCGGCCAGCTGGGGAGTCGAAGGCACATAGTGCTTCTGCTCGCCCTTGACGATTGCGTTGCCGTCGGCATCCTCATCCACGATTACGGTGCCGTCATCCATCGTGAGGGTCTGATAGATGGGGCTGCTCTTCCAATAGGGAACTTCTTCGTCGCGTACGATTTCGGAACTGTTGTCCACGGTCTGCACCATGTGCGGAGTACTGGTGTAGATGTACTCGCCCAGGCTCAGAACGCCCGAAACGGTGAGACCCTGCACCGGAGTGGGAACCTTGACGCCGGCCTCGATGCCCATATGCCTCTGGTCTATGCCAGTCATCGCGAAGTTGGTGAACGACTGTTGGGAATCGTCGTAGAAGCTCATCACGTCGGTCTGGTCCTTGATAGTGGTGTAGTACGCTGTGACACGTGCATTCCAGCCGTTGGCGTTGTACTGGTAGTTCACATCGCCCGAGAAAGTTTTGATGGTTGTAAGACCGTCAACAATACTGTTGCGTGTGCGGGCAGAGATAAACGCCTGGTTGAAGGTGGGCGCGTCGTTGAAGTAGCCCGCATTGGCGTAAATCCTGTGACCGCCCTTGATTGCATATGACACACCGGCCTTGGCGCTGTATGTAAGGAAGCGGCTCACGTCGGATTTGCCGTACGAGCTGATTACCTTGCCGTTGGCATCGTACGAGGTAAGCACCTTGCCGCCGTAGCTGATTTCGTTGCCGTTCTCGTCGAGACCGGCAAAAAGACCCTTGCGGACAAGACCCTCCCTCCAGAACGACTCGTATCCGGCTGTAAGGGCGATATTTGCCGAAAGGCCGTTGTTCTCGTAACGTCCGTTGGCCCATACGGAAGCCCTGCGCACCTGTGCGAGGTAGTCGTAGCCGTACTTGCCACCCTGGAGAATCTTTTCGGCTTCGCCGTGGGCAAGGAAGTAATCGAGGTCGTTCTGCACCAGAGCCTCGTTCGAAGCGAAGTCGCGCTCGGCGAACTGGTCGATGTTCATATAGTACTCGCCACCGAGCAAGTCATTGATAATCTTGTAGTTCTCGGTGCGGTTGAGTTTGAGCTGGGTGCCACCCGTGAGGGTGAAGGCATCGCTGGCGCGCCACTTGAAGCTGCCGGCCAGGTTCACATCGTTCTGGTCAACGTGACGCTCTTCGAGGGCGTATTTGCTGCGGCCGTCGGGGTTGTTGTAGTTCACATTGTAGAGACGGTCCCAGTTGAGGTGCTGATAGTTGTTGAACTCGGTTCCGCGTTCTGTCCACGCGAACTCGGCCCACTCGGCCTTGTCAAGGTTGTTGCGGTTGTAGTCGGAATCCTCCATCTTGAAGTACGAAGGAAGATTGCGGTAATAGTCGGGCCTGGGGTCCATCGCGTCATACCAGTCGAGAGCGGTGTAGCCGTTGCGGCCGGTCCTCCAGAGGAGGGTGGCGCTTGCGTTGAAGTCGTGCGAAGGAGTGTAGTCGTACTTGAGGCCGATGACGGGCTCGAAGGTCCTGCGGACGCGCGAGTTGCGCACTTTACCGTTCTGATATCCCCAGTTGGAGTTGTACATATTGTCGCCCATCAGGTCGTAAACTTCCTGGGTGGAGGCGTTCTGCGCGCCCCTTTCGCCGGGAGTGACGAATGCGAAGAGGGCGAGACGGTTCTCGCTGTTTATCTTCTTCTCGGCTCCTGCATAGATGCCGAGCGACTTGTAGTAAACGCCCTCGACCCAGTCGTTGCCACCCATACGGATGCTGGCGTTCACGGCGTATGACCAACCGTTGTCCATCTGGCCCGAAGCGTAGGTGGCCATGAGGCGGAGGCGGTAGAGTGCGGAGTTGCTCAGCACGGAGAACCTCCATCCGGGACGAACGGCGCTCGGAACGGCGGCAATGTTGGTGACACCGTTGTAGCGTCCGGCATAGGCATCGGTCGCATCGAGTCCTTCGGTGCTGTCCTTGCTGCGCATAGCCTCGTTAAGACCGCTCCACAGCGAGAAGGGGCTGTATCCCGTAATGGCATCGTTCATCTTCACACCTGCGAGGAGCACGTCCTGGGCCTCGGAATTGTAGCCCCTGGTCTTGAATCGAACCGAACTGAAACCATAGCTGGCCACGCTGGTGAAGGGGTCGTTAGAGCCGAAGAGGATTGTAGGCGAATCGCTGTAGCCCGTGTCCTGAAGGTCGAATTCCGCAAAATTGGAATCGTCCACGTCGGTTATCTGCTTCTGCTCGGTGAGCGCGATGAACACGAGGTCGCGGACAAAGCCCTTTTCGACTGCGGCGTTCACCTGTGCGGAAGTGAATTCATCGGCACTGATGATGAGAGTATAACTGCCGTTCTCCAGTTCGGGAACGAGGAATTTGCCTTCGGCATCGGTGGTGGCTACGGCCACAGTCTCTCCGCCGAGAGAGACCTCGACCCTGGCGCCCTGGATGGGTGCGCGGCCGGCACGGTTCACGACCTGGGCCGTGATGCCTCCGGTAACCTGGGCAAAAGCGCAGACGCCGGCAAACAGCGTCGCGAGTGTCAGAAGAAAGCGTTTCATTATTTACTGATTACTATATACGTGGGATAGTGGTCGGAATAGCCTCCGATGAAGGCTCCGTTGGAGAAGGTGCGGAAAGGTGTGCCCTTGTACTGACCGCTCTGCTGGGTCATAAAGGGTTTCTTGAATATGCGGCCGTAGTATTTGCCCTTGACAATGGGCTTGATCTTCAGACCTCCGTCGGGAGCCGCAGCCATATTGTAGTTGACCTGGACGATATCGTAGATGTTCCACTCGCCGCGGTATGCAAGCGAGCCGTAACCGTCCTTGAGCATCGATGTGAAGGGGTCGAAGAAATCCTCGGGAGTCATCTCGGCGATGGTCTCGCGTCCGTGGAGCCAGAGAGCCTGGCTGTCATCGGTGGGGTTGTCATTCATATCGCCCATCACGGCTATCTTGATGCCGGGATACTTCTGCTCCATTTTGCGGGAATGATTGTAGATGATTTCGGCTCCGCGGCTTCGAAGGTCAGCGCCCTTGCCACCAAGCCTCGAAGGCAGATGGCAGACATAGAACGCGAAGTGCTCGCCGTCTATGAGGCCGTGCACCATAAGGATGTCACGGGTGCGGAAATAATCCTGGGCCTCCTGGTCAAGGGTGATCTTGACCTGCGTGTCTTTGAAGTCGAAGGGAATGCTTTCCGAGTCGAGCAGTTTGAATTTGGACGGGTCGTAGAGCAGACCGACATCGACACCGCGGCGGTCGGGACCGTCATAGTGTACGATCTGATAATTGGCCTCCGCAATCTGCGGATCGGCAACGAGGTCCTCGATCACCAACCTGTTCTCTATCTCGGAAATGCCGAGTATGGTGTGCCAGGCCTTGTTGTCGTCGTGCATTGCGCGGATGACCTCGGCCATATTGTGCACCTTCTTCTCGTACTTGGCGGGAGTCCACTTGTTCTTGCCTTCGGGCAGGAACTCCTCGTCGTTATGTGCGGGGTCGTTGTAGGTGTCGAAGAGGTTCTCGAGATTGTAGAACCCGATGATGTAGCTGCGTTTCTGAGCCTGGGCCGGTGTTGCGGCCGAGAGAATCAGCGCTGCTGCAAGAAAGCTGTAAAGGAGCCTTTTCATATCTGTTATTTCCACCAGGTGGATTTGGTTGATTCAATTCTGGATTCGATGTCGTCCGGGAGGTTGACAAAGAAGTTGAAGCCGGTCTTGGCCTCGAGAGCGTCGATTGTCATCGACTGCTGCATATAGGTGCTGCTGTCATACGAACGGTGTTCGAAGTAGAAGCCTATAGCTATGTACCCTCCGACCTGCGAAGGGAATTTTGCGCTCGAGGCATTCTTTTCGTAGCCCAGGAGCGCCTTGAAATAACCGACAGGCACGGTGATGGCCTTGCCGTCGTTGTCTGCTGCGGTTTTTGTGCTGCCGATGATATCGGCACCCGTAACCACATAAAGAGTGTCGAAATCCCGCGACCATTCACGCACTCTCTCTTCCAGGGTTTCCCACGCCTGTGTATTCAGGGAGCCGAGCTGCGGTGTCATATTCGTTCCGTAGAATGTCGCTTTATTGCAGTCCTCATCCACGCAACGGTCGCGTGAAGGCAGCTGATGGCCGCGTTGATAGCCGCTGAAAGAACGATACATCAGCACGGGCTGATACTCGCGCGGAACTTTGGGGTCGAGGCCCCAGGCATCGGTGCGGTTGTTTATACCTCCGGAAAGAGTCGGGTTGAGCGGATATGCCACCCATACCGAAATCTTTGCGTCAGGGTCGAGATAGAGGGAATAGTTGCGCATCGTTCTGGCGCCGACCGTCATATCGTGGGTGATGAAATAACGGTCGGGATCGCCGGTCTCGGGAAGTTCCATCCAGTTCGGCACGGGGTCGGAATGCAGGGTCACGTCCGGCTCCTTGACCCTGGCATTCTGCGTGAAAGCGGCCGATGCGCTGCCGCTCTTCGCCGTAAGGATCATTTTAAGCGTGCGGGGCTTTTCGCTACGGTTGATATCCCAATAAAGGATATTGGACTGCGAACCTTCGCCTTCGGTGTACTTGACGCGTGCCCAGCCGAGAGTATCTTCGCCGAAATCAAGTTCAAGCGTCCAGGGGCCGTCGGCGCTTATATTTATGAACTGGCTGCCTTTGTTGTTGTTGACAACCGGCTCGGGAATATCCAGCGCCAGGCTTGCGCCCTGCTGCTGGACAGTACAGGAAACGAGGAATGCCGCGGCGAGCACAAAGGCTGCCGCAGCACTCCTGATTATTCCTGTAAATGAATGCATTACCTTGTCCTTACGGGTTTGGCAGGCATAAGTTTATGCGCATTGAACCTGCGGTTCACGAGCTTGTGCGCGGCAAGGGCCTTGGTCTTCTGGGCAAGTTTGTCGTCAAGGTAGAACTCATTTGTGTAATCGCCGGGGTAACCGGAGAATGCGTAGATGGGTATCTCGTATTCTTCCTTGTATTCTATTCCACCTGCGAATGTGGCGTCAACCTTGATGTAATATACGGGATAATAGTAATCGTCACCTTCCTCAACGACGGCAATGTCGATAGTTCCGGAAACAATGTCCGATCCGGTCATATCGTTTTCATCGACAAATATATAACTGTATTCGTCAAGGGTATAGGAACCAGCGATGCAGGTGCTGTCCTGGCCGACATTTGCCGGGAAGTCGAGATAAACGTCGGGATATATGAAATTCTCGGTATCATAGTCGTAACCGTAGAGGTTGACGGTCCACCAATACTGTCCGCCATCTTCATAATAGAAGGCGTCCGCACACTGCTCGATGCCGCCTTCGCCGCCACCTTCCTGGATAAGGTAGAAGGTAGGGCAGGAAGTGGTCTGCGAATACATATTGTATTCCGTGTACGAGGCATTGTACGAAATGCAGTTCCCGTTGCTGTTGCCACCGGTTGCTATGATTGCTCCGTTGCTGCCGTTGGCGAAGTTCCACTCGTAAGGAGTCGTCACGGAAGGCACGAGGTTATAGTGGGTTCCACTAACCTGGCAGGCAACAAAACCACCGTCCATATTCTCAATGAGATATCCTTCTTCACCTTCGGAAACGTAGAAGACAATGTCTTCGGTAAAGTCTTCGATTGTCGAATTGGCAAGGTCGAACTCCTCGGCCGCAACATAGTATTGAGCCTTGACCTCATTCTTCATAAGATAGGTCTTGCCGCCGGTTGTGTAAGCAATTACATAGTAGCCTTCAACAAAATTGTTGATATCCAGCGCGTCGTAGGGCATATCGACAGGGGTGTCACCGCCACCGCCTTCGCCGTCTTCGCCGCCGTCATCGATGCTGTCAGCGATGCCGCCGTCCTTGGTTACGAGGACAGCCTCATCAACACATACATCAGTAATGGGGTCGTTCTTGCTTGCTGTGATAAAGAGGGAAACCTTGCTGTCTGCAGCAAGTGTGAACTGTACAGAATAATTGGTCCAGGCCGAAGTAACTGTCGATTTCTCAAGAAGATAAACATAGTTCGCGCCCATATTTCCACCATTGACGGAGCCATCAGAATTCCACGACGCAATGTATCCAAGCCTTATAACGCCCGAGCCCGCCGCATAGACACTGAACTGATATGTTCCTGCCTTGAGGAGAATCGGATCGCTATGGAAACGTTTGTTATCCGACTTTGTTCCCTTGATTTCTACCGAAGAGCTGCCGTCCACCGCTTCTGTCGACTGCGAAATGGTAGCATTGCTTGCCGCAAGGCTGGCCCATCCTTCAGGCTTGCCGTCGTTCCATACTTCGAAGCTGCCGGTGGTGAGGAGGTTGTTGCCTGTAATAGGAACAACGGGACCGGGGTCGTCGCCCTCGCTTTCACCATTGATTGAATAAACGAAGCCGTCTTTTGTCTCGGGAGTGTTGCCTTTATAGTTGATAAACTTGGCGTAAACGATTACTTCATCGCCAAGGGCAAGCTGATCAGCCGAAGTAAAACTCTTGTTGCCCGGGCCTTTAACACGGTAGCAGTAGAAGTCGTCACCTTCTCCCGAAGCGTCGTCAGTAATCCAGAACGTGGCATTGCCGAATTTGGGCATATCATCCGCGTTAGTATTGGAAAACTTCTTAACGAAGCCCTTCACGTAGTAAGCCTGCTCGGTGGCAACATCAGCGGCAAGAGTCAGAACATATGCGTGAGCCTCGCTGGCCGAGAAAGGATTCTCCTTGGAACCGTCGCCCGAGCCGATTGTACCTTTCTGAGTGATGCTGAGAGTTGCCTGCTTGAGTTTGTTTCCGTAGAAAACAATCTCTGCCGGCCTTGCCTTACCATCGTTTGCCGTAGCACTTATGGTAATCTTCTGGGGGTCGTTGGAAGCCTTGCCGGAGGTAGGGCTTACTGTAAGCCAGGACCTCACGCTCTCGTAATCCTTGAGAGTCCAGTCGAGGGTCGAAGTGAGTTCGATGGTCGCGGAGTCTTCTCCGGCCTCGAGTGTGATGGTTTTTTCGGAAAGCTTGACTTCCGGTTCACCGAGCTGTTCGTTGGCTTCACAGCCGGTGAATGCGCAGACAGCTGCCGAAGCGGCAACAAGTCCTGCAAAAATTCGTTTGAAATCCATTGTTGTATTTGTTGTAATATGATTATCGCCAAACAGCTCGCTAATTTACGAAAAAGCCCGAACATTAACAACAAAAAAAGCGGCCCATACAAGGGCCGCCGGTGGGCGGAGGCTGGTTTGCCGGAAGCCTTCCGCGCTTCGCGCTCCATCCCGTCACTCGCTACGCTCGCGACACCCGTTCACATGGTCACGGGCGACCATGGGCCCCGGCATGACAACCGCTGCCTGGAACCCGGGCTGGCCACGTCCGCTGCGTCCCAGCCCCCTGTCGCGCAACCTGCCTGTATTCGGCCACGGTACAGGCCTGTTTCATCGGAATGCCAGCCATTTTGGTGGCTTGTCCGTCGTTTGATTACGGACAAGACTTTAAAGAGAGTCCCAGGATAGATTTTGTGTCAAGAGGGAAACCCTGTGTTCAGG
>JAZLKT010000083.1:0-3250 GCA_045597785.1 Candidatus Cryptobacteroides sp. | reverse complement strand
GGTCTCGGTGGTGATGTTCTTCACGCCTTCCTGTTTGCAATAGTACGCCTGCGCGAGGGCCGAGTTGAGTTTGTGCGAACCGATAGGGCTCACGCTCTCGTTCTTGAAATAGATGTGGGCGGGAGTGCCGAGCGCCTCCTCAAGACCGTACGCCCGCACGAGCGGAGTGCTGCGCCAGTAGCTGTATTTCTCAAGCACCGGCTCGGGGATGGGAATCCAGCGGTCGGTGGTGTTGAGTTCCTGCTCCGCGCACTCGCGGCAGAATATCTTGCTTAGACTCTCCACGTCGACCGGCTTGCGGGTCTGCGGGTCAAGCATGGGCATCGTGTTGTGCGGAAGGTCGGCCGCTATGTTGTACCAGGAGCGGGGAATCTCCTCCTGGGGAAGCAAATATCTTTTCTGTTTCATAGGTATGCAAAAATAGAAAAAATTTCTTATCTTTGCGCCGCTTTGGACCACGGTGGTCCGGCATAGTTTAACCAATTTACTACAAATCTATTTGCACCATGGCAGAATATCTTATGCCTGAAAAGAAGCAAGAGATTTTCGCGAAGTACGGGAAGTCCAATAAGGACACCGGCTCTCCTGAGAGTCAAGTTGCATTATTCTCCTACCGTATCGCTCATCTTACCGAACACGTCAAGAAGAACAAGAAGGACGTTGTTACACGCCGCAGCCTTCTGCGTCTTGTAGGTAAGCGCCGTCAGGTTCTGGATTACCTCCAGAAAGTTGACATCGAGAGGTACAGAAGTATCGTCAAGGAGCTTGGTCTCCGTCGATAATCGGATAGGACAAGGGGCAGCGTCCGCAGCGGTCGCCGCCCCTTTTTTGATGAAAGCAGTTTAAGAAAAACAATAATGAACGTAATCAACAAAAAGATCGAACTCGCGGATGGCCGCGTGATCGAAATCGAGACCGGCAAACTCGCCAAGCAGGCAGCCGGCAGCGCAGTCGTAAAGATGGGTGGCACCATGTTGCTTGCCACCGTGACCTGCGCGGAAGAAGTGAAAGAGGGCACCGATTTCATGCCCCTCACCGTAGACTACAAGGAAAAATTCTACGCAGCCGGACGCTTCCCCGGCGGATTTATGAAAAGGGAAGGCAAATCAAGCGACTACGAGATTCTCATCTCGCGTCTTATCGACCGTCCCATCAGGCCTCTTTGGCCCGATGATTTCCACCTTGAGGTGTTTGTGAACGTAACGCTCATCAGCGCCGATAAGGATACCCAGCCCGATGCACTTGCCGGCCTTGCCGCATCTTGTGCTCTCGCCGCATCCGACCTCCCGTTCGGAGGCCCTATCGGCGAGGTTCGCGTATGCCGCATCGATGGCCAGTTCGTCATCAACCCCAGTTTCTCCGACATGGCACGTGCCGACCTCGAACTCATGGTTGCCGCAACTGAGGAGAACATTATGATGGTGGAAGGCGAGATGAAGGAAGTCAGCGAGCACGACATGCTCGAAAGCATCAAGTTCGCTCACGAAGAAATCAAGCGCCACTGCCGTGTTCAGAAGGAGCTCATGCACGAACTCGGAACCGACGTGAACAAGCGCGACTATCCCCACGATATCGAGGACGAAGAGCTCAAGAAGGCCGTCGAGGCTTTCTGCTACGACAAGTGCTACGCCCTTGCCAAGAGCGCAAAACCCAAGCACGAGCGCGAAGACGGCTTCAAGGCCATCAAGGAAGAGTTCCTCGCAACGCTTCCCGAGCCCGCGACCGCAGAGGAGAAGGACGAATATGCAGTGAAGACCACACTCGTGGGCCGTTACTATCACGCTGTCGAGAAAGAGGCCATGCGCAATATGATCCTCGACGAAGGCATACGTCTCGACGGACGCGTTTGCAACCAGGTAAGGCCTATCTGGTGCGAGGTTGACTATCTGCCCTGCGCACACGGCAGCGCCATCTTCACCCGCGGCGAGACCCAGTCTCTCGCGACCGTTACCCTCGGTACCAAGATGGATATGAAAGAGACCGACGAAGTGCTCATCCAGGACGACCAGCAGATTGTTCTGCACTATAACTTCCCTCCGTTCGCCACTGGTGAAGCCAAGCCTCAGAGGGGTGTCGGCCGCCGTGAGATCGGTCACGGGAACCTCGCTCTGCGCGCCCTCAAGCCCGTTATCCCCGTAGCTCCCGAAAACCCTTATGCCGTACGCATAGTTTCCGATATCCTCGAATCGAACGGTTCCTCTTCGATGGCCTCCGTCTGCGGTGGCTGCCTCGCCCTCATGGACGCAGGTGTCAAGATCAAGAAACCTGTTGCAGGTGTGGCCATGGGCCTCATCACCGATGCCGAGCGCCCCAACGACCGCTACGCCATCCTCACCGATATCCTCGGCGACGAGGACCATCTCGGAGATATGGACTTCAAGGTTACCGGCACCGCTGACGGTATCACCGCAACCCAGATGGACATCAAGGTTGACGGTCTGAGCTACGACGTTCTCGAAAAAGCTCTTGAGCAGGCACGTCAGGGCCGTATGCACATTATGGGCGAGATGCTCAAGACCATCGCCGAGCCCCGCGAGGACTACAAACCCTTCGTTCCCCGCATCGAGCAGATACGCATTGCAGCCGAGTTCATCGGTGCAGTCATCGGCAAAGGCGGCGAGACCATCCAGAAGATTCAGAAGGAAACCGGCACCGTCATCACCATCACCGAGGAGCCTATCCCCGGAACAAACCTTACAGAAGGTGTTGTCGATGTCGCTTCCGACAATAAGGACAACATGCAGAAGGCACTCGACTGGATAAAAGGCATCTGCGCTGTTCCCGAAGCGGGCACTACCTACCACGGAAAGGTTGTAAGCATCCTCGTGTTCGGTGCGTTCATCGAGATTCTTCCCGGCAAGGAGGGACTCCTCCACGTGAGCGAGATTGCATGGACCAAGACCGACAAGGTTGAGGACGTGCTCAAGGTCGGCGACGAAATCGACGTCAAACTCCTCGAGATCGATGCCAAGACCGGCAAGATGCGTCTTTCGATGCGCGCCCTCACCGAGAAACCCGAAGGCTATGTAGAGCCCGAACGCAAACCCCGCGGCGACCGCGGTCCCCGTCACGAAGGTGGCGAGAGGCGTGATGGCGGCCGTGGCCCCAGGCGCGACGGTGACCGCCGTGAAGGTGGCGACAGGCGTGACGGTGGCGACAGGCGTGACGGTGGCGACAGGCGTGACGGTGGCGGCAGGCGTGGCGGCAATCGCGGACCCCGACGCGACAATGGCGATCCTCCCCGCAAGAC
>JAZLKT010000082.1:0-43157 GCA_045597785.1 Candidatus Cryptobacteroides sp. | reverse complement strand
CGGATCAGAACCTTCCAGTAACCTCCACGGGTTGGTCCGCAATGCTCAATATACCCAAGGTCCTGAAGAACCTTCAGATCTCTCTTTATTGTCCTTGATGAAACGCCGAGTTTGATAGCAATTGAGCTCGTGGTTTTGGTGACATCTTTGGTGTCATTGGAAACATTCACCACCTTGCCGGTCCTGTCGTCGATTCTGGCTCCGTGCTGAATGGCAGCGAAGACCTCTCGCTTGATATTAACCGTCACGCCGCTGAACTCTTCAACGAACTGCGGAACTTCAAGTTCTGCGTTCTTGAAGGATTCCTCGATGATTTCAAAGCCGCGGCCCCAGGCCTCCACGAATCCGGCGTGAAAGAAGGCGTTCGCAATAAGTTTGTTCCTCGGCATTGAACGGTGCTCCTTGAAGGCTCTAGTCGAAGTTGTCATAAATGTCATAGATATCCATTCCGGAAAGATACATCAGAGTTGCGCAGACCTTGATGATTGCCGGGAGTATGACCAAGTAAATGGATATGATGGTAAAGGTGTCGTAAACCTGATCAATGGGGATAACAAACAGATGAGGAGACTTCAAAAAGAGTCGATGGCGTCCCAAATGACGTATTCCTCACTGATGTAGCCTTCCATGCCGGATATGCGCAGATTGAACCATCCGTCTTCGTAGCCCAGACATTCGCAGCATGATGGGCAGAACCCTTCCTCATAGATAAGGCGTCCGACAAACTCGGACGCGCTGTCCGGCTCTGCGTACACCGGGGCTATTCCGAATTCTTTCGGAAAGACAACCCCACGACCGTCGCAGGCGTACCAAGTCTCCACCACGGCGCGACTCTTCGGAATCCACACCGAATCCTGAATTTCCCCGATGAAGTTGTCCTCGTCCTCGGTCAGATAACGTGCTACCATGCCGCCTTCGGCGATTATGACCTTCATCTGAGGCGAAGCATCCCGAAGGTCCCATGCCCGCTCATCATTTACGATCATCGCTACCCTAGTGCGCTCATACATGACCAGTAACGCGGCCGAAAGCGCCACCGCAAAGACAGCAGCCAAAGCAATTATTATTGTACGTTTTCTCATGTCGTGGTTCTTTGCGTGCAAATATAAGAAAATGCGAAGAATACAAATGGAATTATCCGTTTTCCAGGCCGCGGAAAACGGGTGAACAATCATATCTTGCCGGAGGGGAATTAATTGCCTGGCGACGGAAAAACCAAACAAGAAATTAGCATATATAACAATTATATACTATTTTTGAGATGAAAATAAACAGGAATATAGGCGTAAAGAATGCCAATTGTTAAAAAATAATGAAAAAGATTCTTTTAATCATTTCCCTTGCAGCCCTGACAATCGGGCTGCTGAGTTCCTGCAAGAAGGATGTTCCCGTCTCTGTTTCGGGGGTAACGCTCGAACCGGCCACTTTGGAAATCTCCGTTGATAATGACTTCAAGCTCACCGCCACCGTCGCTCCCGAAAACGCCACAAACAAGACCGTCAGCTGGTCCAGCGACAAAACCGATGTTGCCACTGTTGACAATGAAGGCATCGTACACGCGGTAACGCCCGGTACTGCAAACATTACCGTTACCACAACGGACGGCGGCAAGACTGCCACATGTGTCGTGACTGTGGTTATTCCAACGGACATTGAGGTCGAATACGGCGGTGTGAAATATCATGCAAAACTGTTCGGTGACAACTACTGGTTCATAGAGAATCTTCGCTACGTCCCCTCGGGGTACACTGTGAGCAATAATTATTTGGAGTCAACTTCGGACAAATCAAAGTGCATCTTCTATCCTGCCAAACAGACTGGTGTAGATAACAACAAAATAACCTATGAGCCCGGTTCCGAAGCCAACACCGAGCTCAACGAGAAGGTTGGCCTGCTCTACAACATATATGCTTATCTGCAGAAGACAGAACTTCCCGCCCCCACCGATACAGTCGCTCATAAGGCATATAACGGCGCACAGGGTATCTGCCCCGATGGCTGGCACCTGCCTACCCATGAAGAATGGAACACGCTTGTAAGTTACAGCACAAAGTCAGATATTTGGGAAGTAAGAAGCGGCGAGAATGACAAGGCCCTGTTCTATGAGACATACAATTACGACAAGAATGGGACTCCTACTCCCACCTCCCACACATCCATCACCAAAGCAAACGAGTGCGGTTTCAATTTCTATCCTGTCGGCACCATTACCGCCACCAACACCGCGCCTTTCAGCACGGGCGTAGCAAAAGCTCCGGAGGAGTTCAAGAATATGTTCTCGCTTACATACTTTGCAAGTTCCAGCATCTGCAATCTTGGCTCAAGCACATCCCCTAGCATAAAATCGTTTGGAGTAATGACGATTATGACCAATGACACCAACTACTCTCACGGAAGATTGTCCCTTGCTGCGGTTGAGTCCTCATACGCGGTATCCGTACGTTGCGTAAAGTCCGCGAAATAATACCCGGGAACTAACGCCCAGATTACGTTTATCACTCGCTCAAGAGCGGCAGCCAGCGATGTCTGCCGCTCTTTCCATGTAATCTTGCACAACGAGAATGAGCAGTATCGTATTTGTCTTGCGCTTACCGATTCCATTACTTAAATTTGCGCCGAATTTCAAGTATTCCGGACGTCTGCATTGCCGTCCATTAAAAGATAAATATTTACAGCATAATATGAAAAAAGATCCTTATGAGGCTCCAGCAGCCAGGAAATTTGAATTAAGGGCCGAATGCATTATTTGCCTGAGTGACACACCACTCGGCACCACCGAAAACGAAGGCTACAAAGAGGAGTATTTTATTTGGTAAAGGATATGAAATCTTCAAGATTCATTTCAGCGGTGTTTATTGCGCTTGCAGGACTCACATCCTGCGACAATTTCATCGACGAACTATGTGTTTCCGCGGTTGGAATGGTAGAGTTCAATGTCACTGCGAAGGCCGAGGTTCCCGTTACCAAGGTCGAGCTCGGCTCTGACAACAAGGTGCTCTGGCAGGAGGACGACAACATCGGCATCCTGTCAAAATCATATTATGACTGTCTGACAATAGCAAGCGGCGCAGGGACTACGACCGCGTCCTTCAGCGGAGAGGTGCATGACACCGACGAAGACCGCATTGCGGTATTTCCTTATATCGACAGCAAAAACACGCGGTACGACGGCGACGAAGGCCCTTATGTCACGCTCGCCTGGGAAGAGAATAACATTGGAAGCAGCACTCAGGTGGCCGTCAAGGGCGGCTTTATGCCTTCAGAATGTCTTATGGCCGGACGCATCGCCGCAGACCGCAGCGTTGCATTCAAGAACCTGCTCGCCTTCGTAAAATTCAGCATTGATTTCAGTTGCAACGCTGTTACCCTTGTGGCTAACGGAGATGAATATATCGCCGCCGGGGCAGTAAAGTTCCGTTTCGACGACAACGGCGTCCCAACTGACATCAGCGGGCAATACACACCTTCCACAAGCATTCGCCTTACCGGAATGAATGGTGAGGACCTCACTCCGGGCACATACTATATCGGAGTGCTGCCAGAGACTCTCGAAGACGGTTTCACCCTGTTGTTCGAGATGCCGGATGGAGAAGGAGAATGCCTGAAGGGCACATCCAAGGCCGTCCAATTCAAGCGCAGCGTCATCCTCAACCTGGGTGTGATAACGAAAACGGATATGGATGTATTCGCTTCCGGTGCAGCGTTCAAAGGCAGTGGTACGAATGACGATCCGTATGAGATAAATGGCAGGGCGCAGCTTCTCAAGCTTGCCGCACTGCTTGACGACAATGCCGGCTACGCTGCCTATGCTGATAAATCCTATATCCAGAAAGATGATATTGACTGCAATGGGGAATCAATGGTTATCGGCTCCTCATCGAAGCCATTTACCGGAACATATGACGGCGACGGCTGCACGATATCCAATTTCGTTGCAGGTTCAAAGGATGGCCTGACCGGTCTGTTCGGCGCCGTACACAACGCCACATTGAAGAATATCGTGATCAGCCCGGCATCCTTCGACGTCAAATGGACTAAAGACCTGTATGCTTATTGCGGCGGACTCGCAGCTGTGGCCACTTCGGATGAGAATGATTATGTCATCATAGACAATTGTCATCTTAAGACGGATAATGTACTTGCCATCGCCCTGCCGGACGACGTGTATCTGGATTACGGAGGCCTGATAGGCAAGAGCAGCGGCAACCTGAGTATGACCTATTGCAGCAATGAATCCGTCCTGAAGACCAATCCCCCTACAGGTTCACACTATAACAACTACAATCTGGTATCCGTCGGCGGTCTGTTGGCACGTGCGGACTCACCGGATGCAAGGTTCCTGAAGATAGATCGCTGCTGGAACAAGGGTAATATCGAAGCCAATCACGTATCCGGCACATCAGCGGGAGGCCTGGTCGGCGAAATCATCGAACCGTCAAACTTTTCCAAAGACGAAGTCACACTCCGAATGACCAACTGCGCAAACTACGGAACTGTAACAGCCCTCAGTGCGAACCAGTCGGGCAATGCCGGCGGACTTGTCGCCAACAACTGGGCTGACGGCTATCAGAGCGACGATCCGTATGTCATCAACTGCCTGAACACAGGAGATATCCTTGCCACAGGAAGACCAGGATGCGCCGGAGGACTGCTCGGCAAGTGCTATGACTCCGACACCAAGGTATACTGCTGCGTCAATACAGGCGAAATTTCCGGCATCTACGATGGTATGCCGGCAGCAATCATCAGCGATTATGCCGAGTATCGCCATCTCGGAGCCCTGTGTGGAAGCGATGGAGGGTACTATTACTACTGCGTATGGACAAACAACAATAACAAGTTGCCTGTAGTATATAACTCCGCGGACTACTCCCGTATGGTATCCAGCGCATACAGTACCGAAGCCAGAGCCAGTGTAATGAATGCCAACCGTTCAAACATACCGAACGGTATTGTCTCATCTTACTGCACTTGGTCCGACAGCACCCTGTACCACGGCCTCGACCTTGTCATAACCAGATAAATCAAACGCAATAGATAGAGTGCTTGGAAACCTCTTAAAAAACAAGAAATGGAAACAAAGAACCACTCCGTGAGTGTGCTGTTCATGCTCTTCAGCATACTGTTCTGCGTCTGCCTCATCGCGGCAAACGTATTCGAAACCAAACAGATTGCATTCTTCGGACACAGCCAGACCGGCGGCCTTCTCGTATTCCCTGTTTCATACATCATCAACGACGTGGTTTGCGAAGTGTGGGGATTCCGGAGGGCCCGGCTGCTCATCTGGACGGGCTTCATCATGAACTTCTTCTTCGTAGGAGTCGGTGCGCTGTGCGACCTGCTTCCCTCGGCATCCTACTGGGGCAATGCCGAAGGCTTCCACGCTATCTTCGGCCTTGCTCCGCGCATCGCCCTCGCCTCGTTCGCGGCTTTCATCTGCGGAAGTTTCGTGAACGCCTACGTAATGTCGAAGATGAAGATACGTGACGGGGGGAAGCGTTTCTCCCTGCGCGCCATACTGAGCTCGGTTTTCGGAGAGGCCACCGACTCCGTCATCTTCTTCCCGCTAGCCTTCTGGGGCATCGTTCCAGGCAAGGAACTGCTCTGGATTATGCTAGTTCAGTTAGGGCTCAAAACGGCGTACGAGATAATCGTACTCCCGCTGACGATACGCATCGTAGCCTGGGTGAAGAAGCACGAACAGAGCGATGTCTTCGACAACGGCATCTCCTACAGCATCTGGAAACTCTTTGATTTATGAAACGCATAAAACTGTTCCCTGCCGTTCTGATTGCAGCGGCTGTCTTCCTGGCTCCGTCCTGCGAGCTCGTGAGGGTGTTCTTCGAATTCGCGCCTGCAGTCTACGACGTCGCACAGGCGGTGTCCCCCGACGCGAAGGAGGCAAAGCCCAGCGACCCTAAAGGCGGCAAAGAGACAACTCCCCCCAAGGGCGGCACAACCGCAGGAACGGCTGCCGGCACTTCATCAGGGGCCTCGTCCGGAACGGCATACACCAGCGCACAGCTCAGCAGCGTCCAGTCGACAATCATAGCAGCGGCAAAGTCAAAGATCGGTTCGAAGTACTCCTACGGCGCCACGGGGCCGGACAAATTCGACTGCTCCGGCTTCATTTACTATTCGTTCCAGCAGGCAGGCATTACCCTTCCGCGCACATCCGTTGCCCAATACAACGACGGGAAGATAATTTCGAAAGATGAACTGATGCCATGCGACCTCATCTTCTTCTCGGGGAGCAAGATATCCTCTACCGTCGGGCACGTCGGCATGGTGCTGTCGTACGACAAATCCACCGGCACGATAACCTTCATCCACACATCCTCATCCAAAGGCGTGGAAATCCAGAAGTCCACGACCGATTACTACGCAAAGCGCTACATCGGAATCCGCCGCGTCCTTTAACCCCGGCCCGCCGATTTCTTGCAGGTGGATTCCCATCACGGGTGCCTGAAAGAGCAAGACCACTCACAAAAAAGGCCGCACAATTGTTTGTGCAGCCTTTATCGTTATTCGGCGTTGGGAACTAATTCGATTACCTCGGAAACATTGAAGAAAGGTGCCTTAACTGTCCAGTCGGAAGAGCCGGAGCCTGTCGTTCCATAGTAGCTGAAATAGATCTGAATGCTCGAGAACTCACCGTTCAAAAGGAAATATGCGGTTTCAGAATGCATGGTTTCAGCCGCCTTACCTTTCTTGTCGAATATGTATTGTCCGGTATAGCCGTCAGGCCAATAATCCTTCCAGTTCGTAACAATTGTCTTGTAGTTTTCGCCAGATACCAACGACATTGTCGTCAAACTGGGATTATCCTTATCCTGGAGCCATATTTTACGTATTCCCTTGCCGGAGCTGTTGACATATGATTGCTCCCAGGACATTTTGATAATCTTTACCTGTTTTACAGGGATAGGCGCAACATAACCGCTTGCGTCTACGGAGCCAGCCCAATTGAATGAAATAACTCCGTTCTCATCGATTTCCACATTGCTGCTATGCTCAATATCCTCCGGATTCGTCGGCAGCGCTATTGTCTCGCCACCGGCATACACATTGGCGCTGATTTTATAGGTGTAGTACTTGCCCGAAACCCAGCTGTCTCCGGCAAGCGAAGCCGTCTGCTCGATGGTCTTCCAGTCGCCAAAACTGTTGAAAGAGCCGTCGAAGTTCGTGTTTATGGACCTCTTCTGGAAAACGACCTTGACTTTGGCTCCATCCAGGCTCTGCGGAATCATGAAGAATACGTACTGGCTGTTTGCAGCGGTGAAAAGGCCGTTCTCGATATCCTGCCTCATGTCGCTGCCGGTAGCTATGCCCTGAGCATACGAAGCGCTTTCGCCATAGTTGCTGCACGAAAAGGTGCAGGCGCTGCCGCTCTCGCCCGTTGCCGTGAACGTGGCCGAAGACTTGACGCCTGAAATCTCAACCCTGAGAATCCTCACGTACTCGTCGTTGGCCGGGTCGGGATTGCCGTTGAGCGATGCGTCATCGACTATGAATTTTACGGCAGCCAGGGGATGGCTGAACTTGACGTTCATGCTCGTGCTGGAATCGGACCTCTTGCGCGACTCTCTGTTATATGCAACGAGGAAGTCCTGAAGGTTGAAGGCATCGTTGCCGTCGCCACCGGGCGCGGGAAGCGAGTAGGTGAACGAAATCGACTTGAGTGCCGTGTTTACGGGGTTGTCGCCGGGCCAGGTGAACACGGGTGCAGGGCCTTCGGCAGGGTTGACATACGACCAGAACGTGGTCGGAATGTCGTTGCGCCAGTAGTTGGTGGAGCCCATACTCCAGGTGCTGCCGTTGCAGGTGACCGTTTCGGAAAGGAAGTGACGGTTCGTCAGGTCTTCGGCTCCGGCATTCTCGGCCGTGATGAGCTCCTCGCCGAGCCAGCCTTCCATTTTGAAGGTCTTGCCCGAAGCGTTTATTGTGGAAGACGTGATTATCGCGCCCTTTGTAGAAGGGCCATCGACGGGATAGTCGCTTACATATTCGTCAAGCAGACAGTTGCTGCCGACGATTGTCCTGTTATAAACTCCATATTCGCCACCGGCTTTGGTAGCACCGCTGCGGGAAGATACTTTGATGCCGATGGATGACCCTACGCTGCCATCAAGAGTGAAGCGCTGACAGGAGGAAAAAAGTGCTGTAGCTGCAAAAATAGCAGCAAAAATATAACCGTTTCTCATTTCGGCGCAAAGGTACTATTTTTTCTCGTAAAAGAAAATGCGTACATTTGCACCCCTATGATACGAACACATCGAATTGCCATACTTTCCGTTCTTCTTCTGGTGTCCTGCACCAAAGACCCGAAGGCTAACGACCCGCGCATATTCAAGATATCGCCCGAACAGACGACTGTTTCAGCCTATTCTCACACTCTCGAATACACTGTCAGCTGCGACCGCGGCTGGAACGTTTCAAAGGGCAAGGCAGGCTGGGTCACGATTACCGAAACGGCCAAAGACAAGGGAAAGATATACGTTTCAATCGACTTCAACGAAGACGATAGCGAACGCCGCGACACCATTTTCATCAGTTCCGGTACCATCACCCGCGAGGTTTACATAGTTCAAACCGACAGGTGCACCGCATTCATGTCCTTCAACGACTATGGAATTTACGGCAGCAACCTCAAGCCCATCCTCAAAATGAAGCGCGGCGAAGACCAGACGGCCGTGTTCCGTTCGAAGGACAAGTGCTCGTTCAGAATGCAGAATATCGAAACGGGCGATTGCATCTCACTCGAAGGTATGCCGGCCGAAATCAAGACCGGCTCCAACTTCAAGGTCAAGGTGGGAGGCAATATGACCTCGCTTCCGCATGCCCCTGGCACTGAAATCACACTTTCGACCGCGAAAATCGAAGGCCGCAAGATCTGGCTCTACGCTTCCGACGGTACGGGTTATATTGTCAAAAAGTAGAAGGCTATGAAGAACAAAGGCATTATCGCGGCTCTGACCGCAGCGCTGGCATTCCTCACGCCCGCATACGCAATCAAGGCTCTCAACCGTCCGGTGCAGTATGTCCAGCCCGACGGCAGTGTAATTGAAATAATAAACCACGGCGACGAGTTCCACCACTGGGCAACGGATGCTTCGGGACGGGTCCTGACCCTTAGCGAAGACGGATTCTGGCGTATCGGCACCAAGGCCGCCACCATCCCTGCGCCCGCCGCATCGCAGAGGCGCCTTCAAGCCAGTGCCGCCATCGCCGACAGGGCGAAATCGCCCATCGCGCAAGGCAAGCACAAGTTCCTTGTGATTCTGGTGCAGTTCAGCGACCTCAAGTTCACGGTATCGGGCCCCAACCAAGCCTTTACCGACCTGCTGAACAAGCCGGGATATTCCAAGAACGGAGGCACAGGTTCGGCATACGACTATTACAGCGAGAACTCCAACGAGCGTTTCGACCCCAGCTTCGATGTGTTCGGCCCTTACACGGTATCGCAAGGCTACGCAAGCTATGGGGGAAACGATCGCTATGGCAACGACAAGAACCCCGACGGAGCGTTCTTCGAAGCCTGTCAGCTGGCCAATTCAGAAATCGACTTCTCAGATTACGACCTCGACTCGGACGGCTATGTTGACAATATCTTCTTCTATTATGCCGGCTACAACGAAGCCGAAGGCGCACCTGCGAACACCATCTGGCCGCACCAGTGGGGCTTCTACAACTATCAGTCCCAAAGTTTTGACGGGGTGAGGCTTGACACGTATGCCTGCACCTCGGAATACCGCGGCACCAGCGGCAAGGTAATGTGCGGAATCGGAACCTTCTGCCACGAATTCGGCCACGTTCTCGGTCTTCCCGACTTCTATGACACCGATTACGAAGATAACGGCAGCAACGACGACCCTCTCGGCGTTTACTCTACCATGGACAGCGGTTCATACCTGAACGACGGCTGCACTCCGCCCTATTTCAGTGCTATGGAGCGCAGCATAATAGGCTGGATAGCCGAGCCCGACGAAATCAGCGGCGACGGCACGAAGACCCTCAGCCCCGTTCACGAAGACGACGCTTTCAAGTACACCAGTCCCAACAGCGGCGAGTACTTCATCCTCGAGTGCCGCGACAATACCGGATGGGACGTCTGTCTTCCCGGCGGACTGCTCGTTTACCACGTTGACAAGTCTTCGAACAAGGTGTCGGGACGCATCACCGCCTCATCCCTGTGGACCAGCGGAGATAATATGATAAACGCATACGAAGGGCATCCCTGCTATTACCTTGTCAAGGCCAGCAGCCGGGCCGACAATATGGACAGTTATTATTACGCCTACACCCCATTCCCGGGCAAGAGTAACGTAAAGAACTACACTCCGGTGATGTGGAGCAAGGAATCGTGCGCCCTCAGCCTCAGCGAAATCAGTTACAGCGGCGGCATGGTAATTTTCAAGGCAAGCGGCATTGCCAGCGAAGAGGACTGGGGCAATGGCGACGATATCAAGATACGCGAACTCGGCTACAGTTACATCCGTCCCGACGGCAAAGGTGGCTACGAAGTCGTGCCCGGCATCGGTCTTACAATTAAATCGCTCGAGTGGCAGATAAGCGCAGAAAACGTCTGCGCGACCGTCACCTACACCGACGGCAGCACCGACATCATCGAAATGGAATTCATTTCCGATATTCCCCTGTAACCGCCACCCAGCCGAAGCACCTTTACGCAATACGCGAATAATTCGCGCATGTGCGAACTGCATGAAAGAAAAAGGGCCGCACAAGCAATTGCGCAGCCCTTTTTTGAGCGGAAGAAGAGGGATTCGAACCCCCGGTACCTTTCGAGTACATCGCGTTTCGAGTGCGACGCCTTAAACCACTCGGCCATTCTTCCGATGCAAATGTACTGCAAATTCCGCAAATATTAAATAATAATGTATAATTTTGCGCCGATGAAGTTGTCAAAGCCCATTTTCATTGCCGGTCCGTGTAGCGCAGAGTCGCGCGAGCAGGTGCTTTCGGCCGCCGAGGCGGTCAAGGCTCAGGCATCACTTTTCAGGGCCGGGCTTTGGAAACCGCGCACGCATCCGGGCAGTTTCGAGGGCGTGGGCCGCGAGGGACTTGCCTGGCTCGCGGAGGTCAAGAGCACCTTCGGTCTGCCGGTCTGCACCGAAGTGGCGTGCCGCGAACACGTGCAGGAGTGCATCGAAGCGGGGCTTGATGCCATCTGGATAGGTGCACGCACGACTTCGAATCCCTTTCTCGTACAGGAGATTGCCGAGGCGCTGAAAGGCAGCGGCCTTTCGGTATGGGTCAAGAACCCCGTCGGCGACGACCCCGGGCTGTGGTCAGGCGCCGTAGAACGCCTCCAGGCATGCGGGGTTGAAGACATCGGCCTCATCCATCGCGGAATCAGTTCTTCGCACAGCGCCCGTTACCGCAACGACCCGGCCTGGGATCTGGCCATCGCGATGCGCACGCGCTACCCTTCCCTGCCGTTCATCTGCGACCCAAGCCACATAGCAGGTTCTTCCGCCCTTGTCGGTGAAATTGCCTCACGCAGCCTTGCACTCGGGCTGGACGGACTTATGCTCGAAGTGCATCCCGCTCCGGCCGAAGCGCTGAGCGACGGGGCGCAGCAGCTGACCCCCGAAGAGTTCCGCGGCCTGATGGATTCGCTGAAAAGCCATAACGGAGCCTTGTCGGGCGAGGATGAGCGTACGCTCGAAGAACTGCGCGCAGAGATAGACGATTGCGACGGGCGCATCGTCGCAGCCCTCGCCGAGCGCATGTCACTGAGCCGCAGGATAGGCGCATTCAAGCGCGAGCACGATATGACCATACTCCAGACATCGCGCTGGGAAGAGCTCCTTTCGCGCGTCACCGCCAATGGAACCGCCCGCGGGCTGGACGAAGAGTTCATCCGCCGCATCTACAGCGCCATCCACGAACGGTCCGCCTCAGTTCAGGAAGACTGAGAAGCGGCGGGATAGTTTCCGGGAAAATATCAGAGCGATTCTGTCGGTTGGGGCTTGCCTTTCAGATAATCGATGCTGAAGGCCGGGCCGAGCGAGCGGTACTTTTCGAGGCTCGAAGTGGGCTGCCAGGTCATGAAGCCGCCGGTGCAGCCGGCGTCGAACAGGCCCCATATCTCTTTCTCGACATTTTCGGCATTGTAGTCGATGCCGTTCGGGTCGACGTGCTTCATCACGTGATAACACTGTATCCAGGTGCGAACGCGGGCGGGAGAGGCGGTTTCCTTCTGACGGTCCATGACCTTGCGGCCCCAGGCGTTGAGAATCTGGTAGGGATGGTTCCAGGGCTGCTGGATGCCGTAGCTGTTGTTGGCGAAATGGTCGGGATAAGGCATTCCGCACATCACGTCAACCACATTTGAAAGCGCGGGCCAGTACTGCCCGTAAGCAGTGGTATAGCCCTGCCCTGCGCATTCGCCGAACACATCTATGGAAACGTATGCACCAAGAGCGTGGATCTCATCGCAAGCATAGCTGACAAACCTCTGTATGGCCTGCACCTTCGACTCACCGTAACGGCTGTGATAGTCTATCTTATCCTCTATGCCGGTCATGCGATCGGGGAAACGCACGTAGTCGAAGTTGATTTCGTTGAAGCCGAACTTGCGCACAGCTTCGCACGCCAGCTCGACATTGTACTGCCAGATGCTGCGGTCGAAGGCGCTCGGCCAGTACGACTTGTTGTGAAGGAAGGGTTTGCCCGTCTCCTTGTCGGTGATGGCGGCTTCGGGATGGTCCTTCACGAAATAGGTATCCTTGAAACAGGTTATTCGGCCAACTACGTAGAAGCCCTCTTCGTGCAGACGGCGTACAGCCCGCTCGTACATCTGTTCCTTGTTCGAGCCGGCCCTCTGCCAGCTGGTGGGAGAATGTTTCTTCATCGCATCGGCCCTGTAACCGGGGCACTGGTCGTCCTTGATGTCTATGACGAAGGTATTGATGCAGGTTTCCTTGGCCCAGCGTATGTAGGCGTCGATATTGCCTATCACTGCCGGCGATATGTTCAGATATATCGAGTAGCAGGCTTCGGGCATGACATTGTCTTTGAAGGAGGGCTTTTCGACGGGATAGAAATCGCAGCCCTCGGCACGTCCGCCCCCGAAGGGATTGCGCACCTTGGCATGTACGGCCGCGTGGAAGTCGGGACGGTAAAGCGCATCGGCCGAAGCCTTGTCAAAGGTGAGATACTTGCCGTAAACATAGCCCTCGACGCCGTCGAAAGATACCCTGTAGCGGCGCACACGACCGTCAGTGAAAGTGGTATCGTAGCCGCAGACCGTCAGCTCGGCCCCCTTCGGGGCAAGGCCGGCAACCTTGGCGGTAAGAGTGTCGGATATAATGGATGCGGGAGTGCGCACGAACATAGAAGCCTCCTGCACGCAGGCGCGAGGCTCAGCGCAAAGCGAGGTCTCGTCGGCATAATAGTCGGTCTTCCCCACCCTCACGTGCACGTATTTCAGGTGTTTGCCAAGACGCTTCACATCGCCGCCGAACACCTTCACTTCGCTTCCGCGTACAAGCGTGTCGGCAATCTGGGGCACGTCCTCGTCCTCATCGAAGCTGTAGAGCAGTACCGACGGGAGCGGTGAGGCCAGATATGCGGTCTGCTCCGAAGAGTCGCGTCGGCCGCAAGAAACGGCAGCGCAGAGCAATGCGGCTGCCAGAAGGGGTATATGTCTTTTGCGCATGTACAATCTTGTTTTCGGTTGCGAATTTACAGTAAATATTTCACAAATCGGCAGTTTTGACGCTTGCAACTTCGCCAAAGTTGAAGTATTTTTGTGTCCCGTAATTCAAGTGATTATGAAATACGGGTTCGACAACGAGAAATACCTCAAAATCCAGTCCGAGCACATCAAGGAGCGCATTGCCGAATTCGGCGACAAGCTTTCTCTGGCATTCGGCGGAAAACTTTTCGACGACAACCATGCAAGCAGGGTCCTTCCCGGATTCCAGCCGGACAGCAAACTCAAGATGCTTGAGCAGCTGGGCGACTGCTGCGAGATAATCATCGTCATCAGCGCGGTCGATATCGAAAAGAACAAGGTCCGCAGCGACCTCGGTATCACCTACGATATGGACGTGCTGCGCCTCAGGGACGAGTTCATGCTGCGCGGCTTCCTGGTAAGTTCCGTTGTCATAACCCACTTCAACGGCCAGTCAAGCGCCGATGCATACCGCGCCAAACTCGAAAGGCTCGGAATCAAGGTCTATTACCACCACACCATAGAAGGCTACCCCAACAACGTGGCCCTGATAGATTCTGACGAGGGTTTCGGCCGCAACGACTATGTCGAGACCAGCCGGCCGCTGGTCGTCGTAACGGCTCCCGGTCCCGGAAGCGGAAAGATGGCCGTGTGCCTGAGCCAGATATATCAGGAGTTCAAGCGCGGAGTCAAAGCCGGATATGCCAAGTTCGAGACCTTCCCTATCTGGAATCTGCCACTGACCCATCCGGAGAACATCGCCTACCAGGCCCCCACGGCCGACCCCGACGATGTAAATATGATTGACCCCTTCCACCTGGAAGCCTATGGCAAGACCGCGGTCAACTACAATCGGGACATCGAAATCTTCCCCGTGCTGAATGCGCTGTTCGAAGGCATCTACGGCGAAAACCCCTACAAGTCGCCTACCGATATGGGCGTGAATATGATTGGCAGCTGCATCTGCGACGAAGAAGTCTGCTGCGAAGCCGCACGTCAGGAAATCATACGCCGCTATTACACGGCCCTGTGCAGCCTTGCCGAAGGCGACTGTGCGGACAGCGAGCTTAGCAAGATAGCCCTTCTGATGAAACGCGCCGGCATAAGCACCGACAGCCGCAAGGCAACCGTCTCCGCACGCGAGCGTAAGGAAAAGTCAGGGGTCGCATCTGCCGCCATAGAGCTTGCCGACGGCACCATAATCAGCGCCGAAACCAGCCCTCTGCTGGGTCCCAGCGCCGCCCTGCTGCTAAATGCCACCAAACATCTGGCCGGCATAGACCATAAGGTCAAACTCATCCCCCAAAACATGATCGAGCCCATCCAGCGCACCAAAGTGACGCATCTGCACGGGCACAATCCGCGCCTGCACACCGACGAAGTACTGGTCGCCATTTCGATGCTCAGCCTTTTCGATGAGAACTGCCGCAAAGCGCTCGAGACCCTGCCGCAACTCGAAGGCTGCCAGGTGCACACGACCGTGATGCTCAGCGAGGTCGACCGCAAAATCTTCAAGAAACTGGGCGTGGGCCTTACCTGCGACCCTGTGAAGAAGAGCAAATAGCTTCGCGCCGTATTATTTCCATGCACATACGCCCGTTGTGATAAGGGCATTTCCAGAAACCGGCCTTATCGTCGGATGTATTCGGTGTGCCGTCGGCGTGCGCGCTCCAGTACCACTCCCCTTTCCGGCGGTCTATGATGTGCATTGAGATGTACTCCCAGGCTGCGGCAGCGGCATCGAAATACCTGCGTTCGCCACTCAGCTGCCAGGCATTGGTGCACCCCACCACGCACTCGGCCTGAACCCACCAGTGACGGTCTGTATCGGTCTTGCCCGTCGCCAGGTCCTTCTCATAGACAAGACCGTCCGAAAAGCCCTCGAGCGCGGCAGAAGCAATCTTAAGGCACAGCTCGCGCCAGGCATCGTCCTCGCATCCAATCACCTCGGCAGCTTCCCACAGAAGCCACGAAGCCTCTATATCGTGCCCATACGAAATCACTTCGGATGTCGAATCCCATTCGTTGGTAAAGAAGAGACCAAGATGACCGTCGGGACGCAGGATTCTGTCCCTGAAAGTGGAGAGCAGGCCCCCGATGGCCTTGCGGAGTTCCGCATCCGGCCATACCCTGTACAGGTTGGCATAAGGCTCAATGACGTGCAGATGCGTATTCATCGTCTTGGCATCGTTGCGGTCCTTTTCGCTCAGGCGCATATCAGCCAGAGGGCTCCAATCCCGCGCAAAAGCCTCCAGGTAGCCGCCGAACTGCGGTTCGTAGCTGTGCGCTTCGATATCGCGGAACAGCCGCGCGGCGTAATCGAGCGCCTCGGCATCGGCTGTGGCGCGGGCGAACTCGCTGAGGCCGTAGATGCCGAAACCTATGGCATATATCTGCTTTTTCGTATCGAGCGGCCGGCCATCAGCATCGAGGCTCCAGTAAAGGCCGCCGAATTCGGGATCGTAGAAGCGGTCAATGATTTCGCGCTTGGCGCGCGTCGCCATTTCGAGATACTCCTTTTTGCCCAGGAGCCTGTACGCCTGCGAAAATGTCCACAGGATGCGAGCGCAGAGAATCGCCCCCTTCGGCTCGCCGGGAACCACGTTTCCCCGGCCGTCGATGCGCCCGAGGAAACCTCCCCGCGGGTCGCAGCTGTTTTCAATCCAGTACTTGAGTATGTCGTTCTCCAGTTCGGAACGCAGACGGGCAGCAAATTCTTTCATCATAGTACGGCAAATTTACTGAAAGTAGATAAATATTATATGGCCCCGGTCATTTGTTTTTTCTGAATGCCAGAGGAGACTTCCCGACGACCGTTTTGAAACGGGTGCTGAAGTAACGTTGGGTTGAATATCCCACATTCTCAGCGATTTCCGCAATGCTGAGCGACGTGCCGGCAAGCAATTCCTCCGCTTTTTTCATGCGCTGCCTTTCGATGTACTCGCCGACGCCCAACGAATAATTATGTTTCACCTTCGAATACAAAGAAGCCCGGCTCATTGCAAGGCCTACAGCAATGGATTCTACGCTCAAGTCATTTTCCGAAAGGTGTTCGGCAATATATCTCTCGAATTTCGACTTAAATACCGCGTCCATCGATTTGAGTTTTTCCTGAAGCTGCTTTTTGATGCGCATACGCATATACATCATAGAAAAGAATATGACCGAGATCATCAGCAGCAGGTACATCGAATTCATAACAGTTGACTTGTACCAGGGTTTCAACACCCTGACGTCCGCAACAGCCTTTTCGCCGCTCCATACGCCCTTTCCCATAAAATATGAGACCTTGATGCTGTACTGGCCGGACATCAGTGCCGGAATCTGGATGTTATCATTATACGTCTCTATCGAGAATCGTGCAGGACCGTCTATGTCGTACTTGTAGACAGTGCGTTCAAGCGGATCGCTGTCGCAAAGGGTCACAGTGATTCCCATACTCCCGAAGTCGTGCGGAATACGGATTCTTCCTTTCTGTAGAAAAACTTTCCGCCCGTCAACGGTTATGTCGTGAAGGACGATTTCCCTCTCCTCTGCAGGCCCGCCGGACAGTATGTCTCCCGGGTTTTCTATTTCAAGGCATCCTTCGGAGCCTCCAAGGAAGAGCGTGCCATTGGAAGCGAGGGCGCTCTCCGATATTTCATTGGCCGCAACGCCATAACTGTCGCCGATAAGTTCGAATGCCCCGTCTTTGTTTATGAACAACAGATTGTCCGCACCGATCCAAAGGCTGCCGTCAGGACCCGAAGACAAGCCGGTAACCCGGTTGAAAAGGCCGGTACTGATGCGTTTGCTTTCACCTGAGGACACATCAAGGACATACAGGCCGTAATCGGTTCCGTAGATGATGGTGGAATCGCCCACCGACATTGCATTGATCGAGCCCTGCTGCTGTGAAGATGAGAATATGCGGTCGGCGTGGAGGCCCTCTACGTCAATATTGTATATTCCCCTTTTATTGAAGGCACATACCCTGTTTCCATAAGGACGGACTATGTGCAGGTCGGTGCCGTCTCCCGATGAATTATCCCTGATGAGTTTGAAAGAACCGGTCCGTGGATCGTGCAGATACAGATTGACTGCGAAAATGAGCAGTTTTCCATCGTCAAGAGTCAGGGCCTCGGGGGAATTGCCGCTGAGGCACTCCTTCTCATTGGTTTTTCTGTCTATTATCACAAAGGGACTGATGGATCCGGTCTGTTTGTTCACCAGATAGAAGCCCTGATTGTAGGCGCAAGTCAGCAGGTGGTTACGGTCATATTCGGCTATTGTCGTGATCTTCAGCCCTCCGGTAGCGGGAAGATAATGCCCGTGGCCGTGACCTATGCTGTATTTTGCTATTCCACCGCCGTCAGTACCTATATATATGTCACCGCGCCCGTCCTGAAATATGCTGTTGATAATGGACCCCGGCAGTATCTGTTTTATGCTGGCAGGCTTCAAACCGACGACGCCAGAAAGAACCCCACCTATCCATATATTGCCAATCGGGTCCTGGAAGATTGTCGTCACCGAAGCCGGCAGTTCGATTCCGGGATTTATCGATATCGCATCCGAAAGACGGCTCAGAGTGTGTAATTCCGGATTGAATATCATTATGCCACTGCCATCCGTTCCAAACCATATGCGGTCATTGATGACAGATGCCGTCAGAATAAGGTCTCTTCCGAGACCGGATTCTCCCTGACGGATAAAATCGGCGACCATACCGGATTCAAGATTGAATATGACAATGCCGCGGCCAAGGACAAACAGCACCAGCTGTGACCCGTACAGGCAGGAAGCCATTATTGTCTGCCCGTCAATCTGGGGAATATCATAAAAATCAGTACTCTCACCGTCGGAATATGAAATTCCGTTTCGACGGTCGACAAAGATTATCCGTTCTCCGTACCGGTAAATAGCTAGTATGTCTGTCCATTCACGCGAGTCCTCGCCCGTGAGTTCGCCCGATTCAGGATTGTAAGTCTTGACACCCCTGTTGCCGCCAAGGAATATAAGTCCGTCAAATTCCGCGGCATAATTCAATGACTCATCACTGATCTTGACGAAACGGTCTTCGGCGTTGATATATTTATGAAGGCCCTTGTCTGTCATCACAAGGAGCATTCCGTCTTCGGTGCACAGCAATCCGTTTATATAGCTTCCCTGAATACCGAAATTGTCGGGATTGGAAAAAGACCGCACTTTACCATTACGGTATTCATTGAGACCGAATCTTGTCCCTATCCACAAAGAGCCGTTACGGTCATAGACGATCGACGTTACGCTGGACTGCGAAAGACCGTTCTCGATATTGATTAATCTGCCGTGATAGTTTATGGCAAAAACATCCATTGAAATCGAGATAAAAATGGCAATAATGGGGAGCTTTTTCATTCGACGTATATAATATTGGACAAAATTAGACATTTTTTAGATAATCTTTCCTCCGCTTGAAAATATTAATTCCAAAATTTGCTTCAACGCATACGCAACCCTAACAAACTAAAAACCAACATAATCTTCAATGATGAGTAATTCAAATCAATTCAGGCGAATTGCTGAGGTGCTCACAGCTGTCGTTCTTCTGACGATATGGCAGATCCCTTCTGCCGCACAGAGCAGAACCGTCAGGGGCACCGTCATCGATGAAACATCACAACCGGTAATCGGCGCCGTAGTGCTGGAAACCGGCTCCCCGAACGGAGTGGTGACCGACATTGACGGAAAATTCGAGATTACCGTCACAAATGGAAATTCAGTCAGCGTATCCTGCATAGGATATGTCGAAAAGACTGTTCCGATCGGAAGCGCAGCACAGTTAAAGATCGTCCTGACAGAAGACTCGACTATGCTTGAAGAAACGGTTATCACTGCTTTCGCGACCCAGAAAAAAGTCAATGTCACCGGAGCCATAACGGCAGTCAAGGGAGATGAGATTCTTTCCGCCCCCGTAGCGAACGTATCTTCAGCCCTTATCGGTATCACACCCGGACTCAGCGCAGTGACAGCGTCCGGAGAGCCCGGACAGGACGCGGCAGACATAGCCATCCGAGGCATTTCGTCATACAACGGAAGCACTGCGCCTCTTGTCGTCATCGACGGTATCGAGCAGCCCGCCAGCCAGGCGATGAGCGTGCTCAACGGCCTTAACGCCAACGATATCCTCGGGATATCCGTCCTGAAGGATGCGTCCTCCACAGCCGTGTACGGTATCAGGGCAGCTAACGGAGTGATAATAGTCACAACAAGACGCGGGCAGGTCGGTGCGCCTAAAGTAAGTTTCTCAGGCAACTTCGGCCTTACAGCAGCGACAAACCTCCAGAGAGGACTTTCGTCTCTCGAATATGCCCGTTTCCGTAACGAAGCCATTGAAAATGAGGTGGCCGGATACGGCAGCACACCTCTGCGCAACTACCTGTTCACCGACGATGACCTGTGGAAATTCGAGCATAACAGGGATTTCACTCCCGCCGAGGTCGAGGCCATGAACCTCTCCCCCGCCCAGAAGCAGGCACTGCTTGACAGTCCTGCTCTCTACTACGGCTCTTCTGACGCCTATGCCGAACTTTTCAGCCGTGTCGCGCCACAGTGGCAGGCGAACGTAAGCGTATCCGGAGGTGCGGAAAGGGTGAAATACTATGTTTCACTCAACTATTTCGATCAGCAGTCCATTATGCAGAACGCCAATTACTTCGGCGTTCAGACAGGCTCCCGCTACCAGAGGTACAATGTAAGGGCGAATATTGATGTCGACCTTTTCGAGCACACCACACTTTCGGTAAATACCAGCGGTCAGTTCACTTCCAACTCCGGCCCCGGAACCGGCAGCCTCTACAGCCGTTACAGCGGCATTATGCAGATAATCTACGAAGGCAACCCGTTCACGAACCGCTCTATAGTGATCGACGACAAATTGATTTCAGACTTCGACTATCCGCAGAACTCGGTTCAGGACGCCCTTCACAAACGCACCGACAACGAAATGACCGGAGGATGGCTTCCCGCACTCCTTGCCCAGTCCATAGGCACCACCACCTCGACCCGTGTTGACGTTTCGATGAAACTGCGCCACGATCTCTCATATCTCATAAAAGGTATGGACCTTCAGGCGAGTATGCGTTATCAGGAGAATTACAGCAAAGTCGCCGTTCAGACGCTAGCCATTCCAAGCTACACGGTTAGACGCAGCCTCACAGACCCCAATCAGCTCGAATTCTTCGGAGGAACTGTGGGAGCGGACTCATACTGGTCAGGCTCCTGGGGCGGTATGCGCGACTTCTATGCGGACATCACCCTCAACTACCAGACAAATATAGGCAAGCACAATATCGGAGGCCTGGCACTGGCCAGAGCGACCAAATATACTATGCCTGGCGACAGTTTCAACACCCCGAGCGGCCTTATCGGTACCTCGGCGCGTGTGACATACGATTACGATACGCGATACCTGGCCGAACTCAATTTCGCGTACAATGGGACGGAGAACTTCGCAAAGGGCCACCGCTTCGGCTTCTTCCCCGCCGCGTCGGTGGGCTATGTAATCTCAAACGAGCCCTGGTTCAAGCAGAACACCGTGCTGACGTTCCTCAAACTGCGTGCAAGTTACGGTCTCGTCGGAAACGACCAGATCGGCGGGCGCAGGTATCTTTATCTTCCCGGCACTTTCAATATCAATATGGGGCCCGGGGACCTTACCAGCACAATGCAGTCCGGATCGCTGCAGAGCGACTATTATCAGTTCGGAACCAGTACCGGAGCCTACAACACAATTTATTACGGAACAGCCGAGGGCGCACTCGGAAATGACAAGGTCACCTGGGAAAAGTCAGAGAAAATCAGTGCCGGAATAGAGATGAAGTTCTTCAGCGACCGCCTCTATATGACCGGAGACTACTTCAACGAAAACAGACGTGACATCCTCACAACCCTCGGCGTAATCCCCGTCACATTCGGTGTGCCTTCCTGGAACACTTCGCCTGTCAATGTCGGCCGTGTCAACAACAAGGGTTATGAACTTGTACTCGGTTGGAGCGACAAGAGACAAGATTGGGGCTACTACATTGAAGGGAACCTCACGTACTCGAAGAACACGATACTGTATATGGCCGAAGCGCCGAACCCATACGACTGGATGAACCAGACCGGGCATAGCATAGGCCAGTATTACGGGTACAAGACAGACGGATTCTACAACACCCTGGAGGAACTCAACAACCGTCCATATTTCCAGGATACGGCCAATTCGGTCACGCTCGGAGACATCAAATACCTTGACCTTAACGGAGACGGCATAGTCAACAACAAGGATATGGCTCCCATAGGATATCCCAACCGCCCTATGATGCAGTTCGGAGGAAAGATAGGCTTCAGCTACAAGGGCTTTGACCTCAAGGTCGTGCTTTCGGGTACGGCTATGGGCTCATACTACATCTCACGCATTACCAGTCCTTTCTTCAAGCGTGCAGGTGCCGCATTCCGCTGGCAGTACGAGAACAGATGGACGGCCGAACGCTATGCTGCGGGCGAGACTATAACATATCCGCGAGCAGTATACGATGCCGACCAGAACCACTACGATTTCGGGCACAAGAGCGAACTCTGGGCGCTTTCAAGCGACCATCTGAGAATCAAGAACCTCGAAATCGGATACACATTCGACAAGAAATCCGCAATCATCAGACGTGCAGGCATTTCGGGTCTCCGCATATACGGCACAGCCAACAACCTGTGCACCATATTTGATCATATGAGCGAATACGGCATCGACCCCGAGACTAAAGACAATCTCGGTGGAGCAGAAGGAAACATCTCTTATGTCTTCCCTCTTACGCGTACGGTCAATCTTGGTGTAAACATTCAATTCTAGGGAGGAAGCAAAATGAAGAATATCAAATCAATATTTCTCCTGGCACTTGCCCTTTCACTGGCGAATTCCTGCAATTTCTTCCTCGAAATGCCCGAGGTAACCGGAAGCGTATATCTCGAGGATGTTTTCTCGAACAGAAAAGACGCCGAAGGAATGTTGTGGCGCACCTATCACCGCGGCCTTCGCGAAGGGCTTCCCGAGGGATGGGGAATCAACCACGGCACGCTTGCCAGCCTGTCCGGCGAACTTACCCGCGGTTACAGCTGGCACGCCGGCTACAACGTGGTGGTTAACGGTCCGTCCACAAATCTCGATGCTTCCGGTCAGTTCCAGGGCGCGCCCTGCAACTTCGACGAGAACTGGGAAGTGATCCGTGCCTGCTGGATCATCATAGGCAATCTTGACAACGTGCCTTCTGATGAACTCAGTTCCGCAATGAAGGAATATATGAAGGGCGAGGCATTCGGACTTATGGCATACCGCTATATGGGAATGTTCATCCGCTGGGGAGGTGTTCCTATTGTCAAACAGTACAACGACCTCAACGATGATATAAACTTCCCGCGCGCCAGCTGTCAGGAGACTCTCGACTACGCTCTCGATCTTATGGCAGAAGCGGAAAAGCGTCTCCCGGACACCTGGCTTGATATCGAGCCAGGCTGTGGAGACAAATGGGAAGGCCGTCTGACCAAAGGAGCGATTCTGGCTATGAGGGCCCGTATCCTAACTTTCGCAGCAAGGCCTCTGTTCAATGCAGAGCAGCCTTATACAAAGGAATTCGGAGTACCGTATTCGAGCGATGACGATAAACTCATCTGGCTGGGCGGATATGACAAGACCCGCTATGACGATGCCATCAAGGCTCATCTGGCCCTGATCAAGTGGGCCGGCGATAACGGCAAACATCTCATTTTCACCGCAGGCGAAGGCCACCGCAACGACTTCGAACAGGCCATTGACGACTATGGCCGCGGGGTTGCGGAACTCAACGGTCCCGAGACCATACTCGCCTTCAAGGTCGAAAGCGACCAGCAGGTTTACAACAATATGATCGAAGGCTACAACTTCTCGGGCTATGTCGATGCGGGAGAGCGTTCGTTACGCGGCGTTCTTACCAACTTCGTCCGTCTGTACCGCGACACTGACGGTGGCGAAATAGACTGGCCCAAGGTTGGAGAACCGGCCCCCAGACCAATATCGGACTTCGCCGCCAACATCGACAGAATCGAACCCCGTTTCAGGGTTGACATATGTGTTCCGGGCAAATTCGGACGTTCGAACGATGGCGACTCGAAATGGGCCGAAGGCATATGGTATATGGGCAGTTTTACGGAAAGCACCGAGATTGCCGAATCAATGGCCCGTGCTACCGAAGGGCGCTCGATAGGTGTTCCCACCAAATTCTATTACAAGGCAGGAGCAAGGCGCTGGCTTGAATTCCCCATCTTCCGGCTTGCAGAGAATTATCTGCACCTCGCCGAAGCCTACAACGAGACCGGCGATACGGATAACGCGCTCAAATATCTGAATATCATCAGGAACAGAGGAGGCCTGCCTGCCGTCACCGAAACCGACAAAGCCAAACTCCGCGAACTCATAGTGCGCGAGAAGGCTATCGAGTATTTCGAAGAGAACCACCGCTACTACGATGTAAAGCACTGGAAGCATCCCGAGATAGGCACAACGATTCTGGGTGGCGACAAAACTGAGATTTCGTTCCTCAGGACCGGCGGCGAAAACACTATGGATGCACTGATATCCTATTGGGACGCCTACTCTTACACCGGCTACTGGCACCCGAAGTGGTATCTCGAGCCTTTCCGCCAGGACGAAGTAAATAAAGGCATCATCAGGCAGAATCCCGGTTATTAACAGAACAATCCAAAGAAAAACTATATGAAGACCGCAAAATTTGCAAGTGTTCTCGCAGGAATCCTGGCTATTTCGTCGCTGAACGGCTTTTCTCAGGATTTGGCCAATTTCACGCTCGGCCTGCAGGGCCAGTACCCCGGGCTCTTCGTGATAGGTCGAGACGCCATTCCCGGGAGCGGAAGCGCCCGTATGATGGTACACGGTTATGGGTCCTATGCCGAAGGAATCGACAACAATACGGTCAAGATATTCGTAGACGGCTTCGAAACCCAGGCCGACTTCATAGCATATCTGAACCCGGAAGAAGTCGAATCCGTCACCGTGCTTAAAGATGCCGCATCGCTCGCTCTTTATGGAGCCAACGGCGCCAACGGTGTCATCCTCATCACAACCAGGAAGGGTATGGAGAGTTCCCCTGTAATAAAATTCCAGGCCCGCACCGGCCTGCAGACGCCGATTAATGTAGCCAAGCCCCTTCGATCTCTCGATTATGCCCGGTTGTACAATCAGGCATATGCCAACGACCACGGCCGCGAGTGGGAAGAATATTACGATTTCGAAGCCATCAATGACTACAAGACCGGGGCGGGCACCGATGTGAGCTGGTATGACGAAGTCTACAAGAACACCGGGTCATATTCCGATGCCTCCCTTGTAATGACCGGGGGCTCGAACCTAGCCAAATACAACGTAGTGCTTGACTACGCAAACCAGCAGGGTTTCCTGAATGTACGTAACACGGACAGGACATCAAACAACACATTCGTCAAATATGGGTTGAGGACGAACATAGATATGAAGCTGAACCGCATCCTCACCGCAAGCGTGAACATAGGCGGACGCCTCGAGGACCGCTCGAGACCCAATTACAGCCTCTACGACCTTGCTCAGGACGTTATGAATTATCCTTCGAACATCTATCCTGTAATGGATGCCGAGTCTACCGACCCCATAAGCCGTTTCTCGGGCACGTCGGTGTATCCGAACAACCCGGTTGCTTCAATGTGCGGGCTCGGTTGGACAACCAGCAGGACCAAACTCATACAGGCCAACTTCAAATTCAAGGAAGACCTGGGCAGCCTGCTCGACGGGCTATACCTCGAAGAAGGGTTCTCGTTCTATTCGAAGACCATAGGAAACACTGCCAAGACCTGCAATTACGCCAGGTACTACGACGGCACAGCCCAGACATCTGACGTTTCGTCATACATAAGGTCGCAGGGTTACTGGTCTTCGGGGAAGGAGCGCTGGATGCAGGGCAAGGTCACGATGGGATGGAACGGAAGTTTCGACAGGCACGACCTTTCTGCTGCGCTGAATGCACACATTTCCGACTACAACGGCAGCGGTTCCGAATTCTACAATTGGAAATACCATTATGTCAATTTCAGTGGAGCATTCACGCACACATTCGACAAAAAGTACATTTCCAGTCTGGCCTTCTCGTATTTCGGTAGTGACGCTTATGCCAAAGGCAATCGTTTTATGTTCTATCCTTCCGCCTCATTCACATGGCTGGCATCAGAAGAAGATTTCCTGAAAGGCAACGGCACCATAACGGACCTCAAGGCAACGGCCTCTGTAGGCACAAGCGGCGCGACTGAGGCATATGTAGGCATAGAAGGGTTCCTCACCGACGGAAGATACCTCTATCAGCAGTATTACGGCTGGACCGGAAGTTTCGTCACAGGTCTCGGTCCGAACTTCGGTGGCGGCGAAAGCGGCCTGAAACCCCTCTTCTCGGCCAACCCCGGTGTTACCGCCGAGATGTCGACCAAGGCAGATCTCACCGTGCAGGCAGAACTCTACGGCAAACTCAAACTCGAAGCGGGGTATTTCTTTGACTACCGCAGCGGCATCCTGACTCTTGACCGTACAAGGCTCGATGCCTTTGGCAACGACACTTTCTATTCCAATATGGGCCGAATGATCAACAATGGGTTCGATCTCAGTTTCGTCTATACGGACAAAGCGGGAGACTTCACCTATTCCGTATTCGGCAATGTAACCTTTGCCAGGAACAAAGTGCTGGAGATGGGAGAAGTCGGTATAAAGAATCCCTACAACGCAGCCACCGGCCACCCGTACGGGTCAAGGATGGGCCTTGAATGCATAGGTTTCTACGAATTGAAAGATTTCGATATGGACGGCGAACTCAATATGGGTCTTCCCGTTTCGCTCTTCGGAGATGTTCAGCCCGGCGACCTCAAATATAAAGACCAGGATGGGAACGGATTCATTGACGAGACCGATTTCGTAAAGGTCGGCAATCCGGCATATCCGATGGCGATGTTCAGCATCGGCGCAAAGGCAGAGTGGAAAAGGTTCGACTTCGCTCTTACGCTCAACGGATCGGCAGGATCGGCCGTCAACCTGCTCGACTACAGGCAGTGGCGCACCTTCGAAGACCACGGCAATGCATTCGAATGGGCAAAAGGGGCCTGGGTATTCTACCCCGAAGCAAAGCTCGACACCAGAAATACTGCAACATATCCGCGTCTCACCACCGAAGAGAACAAGCATAATTATGCTCCCAGTTCGTTCTGGGTACGGAAAAACAATTATTTAAGGCTGCACAACATCGAGGTCGGCTACAGCTTCAAAAGGGCAAGAGTCTATGTCAACTCCTGCAACCCCTTGACAATCAGCCCCCTTCTGTGGAAATACAAGATGGATCCCGAGACCGTAAACTATGGCTACCCTGCCGCCAGGTCATTCAACGCAGGTGTTCAATTCACATTCTAATAAATGGCAATATGAAAAGAACAGCATACATCATAACAATAGCCGCAGCTTTCACTCTCCTGTCCTGCCAGGGTTTCCTTGACACAAGGATGGACGTATTTGACACACAGTCCCGTCTCGAGACCAGGTCAAGCACACTCGGCAGTTTCGCCAACGCCTACTACACACCCATACAGTACGGGTTCAACGTCATAGACGGAAACCTCTTCGCATCCGCTTCCGATGAAGCGGAACAGACAGCTGCCGTTTCGGAGGTATCGGCATTCAACAAAGGTCAGATATCGCCGGACCTCAACCCCATTGCATATCTCTACAACAATTACTACGAAGGCATACGTGCAGCACACTATTTCCTTGAATACGCAAAGGATGGCGAAGACTTCCTGGCTCTCAACCGCGACACCAGTACCGTTTACAACCCCGACGGCAGCATTTATAGCACTGACAAGCCCAAAGCATATATGAGGGATGTGATAAACCTCAACTGGCAGAGGGCCGAAGCCCGCATAGCCGAAGCGTATTACTATGCCGAACTCAGCAAAATGTACGGTGGAGTGCCCATTGTCAGCGACGATGGCCTTACAATGAGGCAGGCAAGCTATGACGAGGTTGTGGAGCATATCGTAGAACTCATCGACGAAAACAAGGACAAGGTCAACCTCGACTGGCGGGTCGCGCTTGACGAAACCCCCGAAAATGCCATCGCCGATGTCAGGAATTGGAATTTCAGGGACAATCTAGGACGTTTCGACAAAACGGCCGCTCTTGCTATCAAAGCCAGGGTTCTGCTTTATGCCGCCAGCCCCCGCAACAATCCCGACGCGGAGATTGAGCGCTGGAAACGTGCGGCCGAAGCTGCGCACGACGTGATAGAAACGCGCAAAGACATCTTCGCCAAAGGATTCGGTTTCGGAGATGCGGCAAAAACATATCCCAGTTACAAAATGCCAGTAAACAGAGACTACAACGAGTATTTCCGCGGCAACTTCGCAGCGAAGGACAACGAATCGATTTTCCTCGTAAGAAGAGCTGCCGGCAGTGATCCCGAAATCAAGAACTACCCCGTCGGCACGCGTGGCGGCAACAGCGGCGTATGTCCCACACAGAACCTTGTAGATGCCTATGAATACATCGGTCCGGAGACTCTCAACCCTTACCAGAACAGAGATCCGCGCCTTACGGCTACGATTGTGGTTAACGGCTCTGCCTGGAACGGCGTCAACGATTTTGACCAGTCTCCTTCAGGCCAGTTCAGCCAAAAGGCCGATGGTGCAGGAAAGACAGGCTATTATCTGAAAAAGTTCCTTGCCCAGAACATCAACCTGATTGAAGGCGGAAACGCAGACCACATCTGGCCGGCCTACCGCTATGCCGAAGTGCTTCTCAACTATGCCGAAGCTATGAACGAGGCTTATGGCCCCGATGCCGACCCCGAAGGCTGGGGGCTCACAGCGCGTGAGGCTCTCACGGAAGTCAGGAACAGTGCCAGCACCTCTCTCGCTCCCGTCACAACCACGGACAAGAAGGAATTCCGCAATGCCGTCAAGAACGAGCGCCGGGTTGAGCTGGCATTCGAAGACCACCGCTACTGGGACCTCATCCGCTGGCTTGACGCAGAATCGGCGCTCAACAAACCGATCAAGGGCGTTGTCGTGAAGAAGAACAACCTGGGCGGCTACCAGTATTCGTACAAGACGGTCGGAAGCCGCAGTTTCGATGAAAGACAATACTACCTTCCCTTCTCACGCAAGGAGATATCCAATTCCAAAGGCGCGATAAGGCAGAACCCCAACTACAATTGACAATATGAAGAATCTTACAAAAACCATCGCATTGTCGGCATTAGCAGTGGTGATTTCCGCTTCCTGCGAAAAAGCCGATGCGCTCAAGGACTACGGTTTTCCGAAGATATACATTCCTCAAGCCACCACTACCGGTCTGGACAATTCATACCTTATTCCGGGTGGTCCGTTCGGGCAGAACAGCACATATACCTGCCGCTTCGAGCCCGGGACAGGCATTCTGGACATTGCTCTGGGAGTCAACCGTTCAGGATATCTGTCTGAATCCAAGGCATTCTCCGTCAAACTGTCGGAATGCCCTGACGAGACAGAGCGCAAACTGGCAGAATTCTCCGGCAAAGGCACATCCGCCACTGCCCTGCCATCGGACTGCTGCACCATTCCTGCGCAGATCAGCGTAGAGAAAGGCCAGCACAGTGGCAGTTGCTACATATCGGTAGATATGAACGCACTTTCCGCCCGGAAGGCTTCCCTTATGGAAGGAGACGTCTATAAAATTCTTGTAATGGGGCTTGAGATATCCGATCCGAGTGAATACGAACTTGCCGAGTCAAATACGAGCGTGGTAATCGTGCTCGACCTTAACAGCACCTATTGGGAAGAAGATGTACGCACACTCTTCCCCACTGACTGATACATTTTATTATCCACAATTTCCAACCAATTAACACAAAAAAGAAATGAAAAAGTATTTCAAACTGATGGCCGCTTTATGCGTAGCCTTTGGTGTGTTTGCCTGCAACAAGCCGGACAACAACGAGCCCGGTACAGACCCTGCAAACGCACCCGTTGCTGAATTCGACTATTCGATTGACGGCCTTACAGTGACCTTCATCAACAAGTCGGAGAATGCCGTTTCCTACAAATGGAACTTCGGTGACGATGAGACCTCGAAGGAGGAATCTCCTGTCCACACTTATGCAAGTGCAGGCTCCTACACTGTAAAGCTTACCGTTGCCAATGCCGACGGTGCAACAGCCAGCAAGACAAAGACAGTCTCTTTCCAGGGCGTGCCCAAAGCCTACTTCACGGCTACTGCAGTTGAAGGACGCAGCGGCAAATACGGCAAGATTATCCGTTTCGACGCCACGTCTTCAGAGAATGCAGAATCCATCGCATGGGATTTCGGTGACGGAACCACCGGCACAGAATTCACAGTAAACCACGAATTCCCCGAGTTCACCACCTACACCGTCAAGGCTGTGGTTACCGGAGCATCCGGCGCTGTCAGCGAGTATTCTGCAAACGTTGAGGTCATTGCTATGAACGAGCTCCTCAAAGGCACCGGATTCGAAGAGGCCGATGCACAGTACTGGACTCTCACAATCCAGGACCGTATGGCTCCCTATGCCGATGGCGGCGAGTCTCTTGGAGTTCCCGCTTGGGACGCCACCTGGGGATACACCGAAGATCATCCCAAGTTCGGTCAGAAGGGTTGCCTCAATATGCACCTTACCACCACCCGCGACCAGAGCGCCAACTTCGAGCTCTATCAGGCCGTTGAAGTAGAGGCCGGCGACAGCCTTCATATTTCCTGCAACCTCAAATGGGGTGAGAGGACAAATGACTCAGGTCTGCTCTGGTTCTGCATCGTTGACGAACCTACCGGACAGGGCGAAGCCGGAACAGTAATCAAGGAAATCTTCAACTACTGGGGCGCCTGGGCAGATCCTCTTGCACCTATTCCCCCGTTCGACGGCAACTTTGCAGGTTCCGAAGGATTCACTGCCGAATATGGATTCGCAGGTGACGGTGTTACCGAATTCGCCGGATACACAGCTACAAAGAGCGGAACCATCTATGTCAAGATGGAATACCGTTCAGTATGGGGCGCCTGCTTCGGCTACAACGAAGACGTTGACAACAATGTAAATGTTATGATTGACGACTTCAGCTGCAAGATCATCCTTTAATCCTATATCCAAGGAGGCGGGGCAAAAACCTGCCCTGCCTCCTTTATAACTTACACATCGTTATTATGAAAAAGCATATCATCACATTATTAATTGTCTCATTCCTGGCAGCAGGATTAACTGTACGGGCAGATGACAACGACAGCAGGTTCATGGGGCCGTTCACCGAGCAGTTCAGTACTGCCGAACCCGCCTATTTCGGCTGCAGCGGCAGTTCATTCCAGTATTACAGCGGAGTGCAGTCGTTCACCGAAGCCAATACTGACGTGATGATTATGCGAATCAGTGCCGACGTTCCCGTCGGAGCAGGACGCGGCCCCGAAATCGCCACGCCGAAACGGACACATTTCGGCTCATATTCCGCACGCATCAGAGTCCCTGACGTAAAGAAGGTGCAGCCGAATGTCGGTTCGGTAGTCGGGTACTTCACTTACAGGGAAGACCCGAAATTCGGCCTTAGCGAAATCGATTTCGAATGGCTGATAGCCGATCCGACTATCATCTATATCGGTACTTGGACTGGGCCCAACTGCAATCAGCGCATCGGCCGCACCATCAACCTTGCAAAAGGTGTCATCCTCAACACGATATACCGTTCCGCTCACGACGGCGGAATAGACCATAGTTTTTACGACGATGCCAGCACAAGTCCCAGAAGCATTCCCGCAATTGCCGGATACGATGCTTCAAAAAGATTCTACACCTATGGATTCGACTGGTATCCCGACCGTCTCACCTGGTGGATCGAACACCCCGAGACAAAAGAAAAGATCATTCTTTGGGACTATCGCGGCACAACCCCGAACTTTTCGGGCATTCCGCAGCCTCCTACGACATATCTCCTGAATTTCTGGCACACCAACAACTGGCCCGTAGAAACCAATCCCCGTTCTATCGAGAGACCGGCATATCCCTATTCTCTCGAAATCGACTGGATGAAGTACGAGCCTTATGACGAAATGAACATCCAATGGCGTAAAGACAATAACTGGTAGTCTATGAAAAAGATATTCGCCATAATTGTCGCCACGACGCTGCTGGGCGCCTGTTCCGGGGGAGGGAAATATCCTCTTGACACTGTCCCGCAGAAGCCTGATACCGGTTCCACGACCGAACCGGACAAACCTGAACCCGGACCTGACAAACCAGGCCCCGGCACAGATCCGACAGGAGATGAAACACCCATCAGCAAAGCCTTCAAAGAAGATTTCACGGAGCGCACCCCGGCCTCAAATGTTGTATTGTCGCAAAGGCTCACTGACTTCCGCTATTTCAGCGGTTTCCCCTCACTTAGCGAAAAAAATACCAGGATACTTCTGCTCAGGCTCGACCCTACCGATGCCGCCGGGCCGGACAACGGGCCTAAGTTGACAGCGGCAGAGCGTTGCTTCTACGGCAGCTACAGCGCGAGGGTCCGACTGCCGAACACGCTTGCAGTTCAAAAGAACCTTGATGCTTCGGCTTCTCTTGGCATCTACGACAAAGATGAGAGCAATGCAGCTCAGGAAATATCGGCAAGCATAAAACTCTCCGATCCGTCCACCCTGCTCTGCAGAAGCCAGGGAGTCGAACACATTGCCAAGCCATCATCAAGCAGTTGGAGCGCATCTTCAGCCTTCAGGGTAATAGGCTTTGACTGGCATAAGGACAAAGTAGTTTGGTGGGTTATGGAGGCTGATTCCAAGACCACCATATACGAGACTTCAACCAGCGGCGAGATTCCGGCCAAGCCGGCCTGGCTACGCTTTACATTCTGCCATAACAGTTCTGCCGGGGCTCCGCTGTACCCATACGAACTGGAACTTGATTGGATTTCTTTTGAGCCTTCAGACAACTGAGGCCCCGGTCATTCGCTTATCTTTATATTGAAACCCTCGTCGAGAAGAGGACGCACAAGCGCGGTCATCTCTTCTTTCGTGAATTTCGTGATGCCTTCTATAGGGGTCGGGCGCGAAACCGTATAGACCATCACTTCTCGCGGGCGGAGGTAGCGGACGAGCGCCATCCAGCCGTCAAGCACTTCGGGACGGGACGAGTCGAACTCCGCGCTGCGCAGGAACATTGTCTGAAGAATGAAGTCCCCTTCGAACTTTTCCATCCCTTCGAGCACGGCCGAAACGCTGTAGCCGGGCGCAGGGCGGTTGATTTTCGCCACGAGCGCGTCGGTGGGCGCATCGAGTTTCAGGATAGGGTTGTCAACCTTGCGCAGAGCGGCAAAGACCTTCGGGTCGGCAAGGCGGGTAGCGTTGGTAAGGACCGATACGGCAGTTCCGGGGCAGTAGGCGTCGCGCAGATGCAGGGCGTCGTCTATGATGCGGGCGAATTCGGGGTTGAGAGTCGGTTCTCCGTCGCCGCTGAAGGTGATGGAATCGACTGCGCTGCCGTCGAGCAGCATATCGCCAAGCCTGTTCTCGAGGGCGCGGCGCACTTCGGCTGCCGTGGGAATGTGCGTATCGCCGCGACCATCGGCATTGAGGCCGCATTCGCAGTAGATACAGTCGAAATTGCAGAGTTTCCCCTTGACGGGCATAATGTTGACTCCCAGCGACTTACCGAGGCGTCGCGAACGTATGGGGCCGAATACTGTTTCTTCTCTCATCATAGACTGACAAATTTACTGAAAGTCCGGCGAATTCCGGTCAAAAAAAACCATCACTTTGCACAATCGCAATTATATGAAGGAAATATTTACTAATTTCGCAGGTATGAACATTACGAGTATTATCTCATTTGCATTGGCGCTGATTTGTTTCGCCGCACCCGCCAGCGCACAGACATATTACGATGAAGATTACGACTTCCTGTACGATTACGATCACAGGATCGTAGTCCGCAAGCCGGTGGCCTGCACGCAGGATTATCAGGATCTGTGGAATGGCGATTATGTCCGTCTCAGCGGAAGCACCGTATATATTTATCGCGGCAGCAGCCGTTTTACCTATGGAGAATCCGTATGGCTTATGCATAACGGCCAGTACATTGTCTCTTCGGGGGGCTACAAATATCTTCTTGACGAAAACGGCCGCCGCAGCAGAGTGTACGGACGTGAAATAAGAATGTTTTGGAACGGCGTCTGCCAGGCTTATTCCGGCAGTTACTGGCAGCTTTATACCAGCGACGGCGACAGGCTCGGCAACATTTATTCCTATGAACCGATTAAGATTTACTGGAACGGGACCTATTGCTACAAGAGCGGCTCGTATTACGAGATTGCCGACGAGCGCGGGTACCGCATTTCCGGAGCCTATTCCGACAAGGAACCTATTCTGCTGAACTCGGGCGACTACCGGGTGTGGAGAGGCTCATACGCAAAGATCGTTACCCCTTAGCCACACGTCAGGCACAAATTGAATTGTTTTGATAACGGTGAAGGAGTGGTCGGAATGTAAGTTTGTGCCCGAAATTGACTATATTTGCGCGATATTACATTGACATATGCTCCCCTAGTTTAATGGATAAAATGAAGGATTCCGGTTCCTTTGATAGGCGTTCGATTCGCCTGGGGAGTACTTCAGGGAGATTTCCGTCATTTTTCGGGAGTCTCCCTTTTTTCTGCAGAAGGTAGGCTGACAATCAATTTCTTGCTCTCGAGGGGAAGCGCGACAGCCTTGAATTTCCCCGAACAAACATACGCCATTTGCACACGGGCGGCAGAACTGAACCGAGTGTCGAATCGGTGGCGATTATCTTTTCAAAGTATTAATCGATTTGTTATCTTTGCGCGATTATGAAACAGATGAAAATCTTTGCTGCCATTGCAGCTGTTGCGATGTTCCTGGGCTCCTGCCAGGACTATATGTTCAATGTCAATTCTGCCGAAGGCAGCGTACAGGGCTTTACCATCAAAGCCACCTACGGCGATCCCAAATCCAAGGCGGCCTTCGACACGGACGGTCTCACCCTGCTCTGGACTCCGGGCGATGAGCTCTATCTGGTCGATCCCGAGGGCGTGAATCCTACCGTGACCCTTACGACGGACATCACCGATTCGGTCAAGACTGCCAAGTTCCACACCGACAAGTTGCTCGCAACGGGCAAGTACCTCGTTCTATTCGGCCAGGACGACCTTGATGTCGACAAGGGCATAGAAATCAGCAAGAACATCGCCGACCTGAACAGCCAGGTCTGCCTTTATGGCGAGGTTGAAGTGACGATGGGCGACACCGAGGCCGACGTGGTTCTTCATCATCTGTTCGCGATGCTCTCGTTCCAGATACTCAATCTGCCGAGCGGGCAGACTTCCATCAGCCTCGGAATGGCCGCCGGCCTCGCCGGGCTCCAGAACCTCGGCAAGGGAGAGATTGGCTTCGATGGCCTCACGACCAGCTACAGCGGCGGCTTCCAGACAGGCCTTGGCTATGTCGATGGCTACGGTGCCGACGACAGGGGCCGGACTCTCATCGCTCCCGTCAACCTCAGCTACAATCCGGTTGTCTTCTATCTCACTTACCACGATGGCTCGACACGCCGCGTTTATACCTTCTCAAAGGACGGAATAGACATTCAGGCCGGTAAGTCGTACGCCATCACGCTCGACCTCGAAAAGGCAACGAGTGCTGTCGCTTTCGAGAAATCCAACGGTGCCAGCATAATCAACAACGCAGATGATTTCTTTGCTGCGGCACTCCTTTCGTCCGGCAATTCGTTCATCCTCAATAAAGATATCGATTTCAGCGGCAAGCTTTTCCTTCCCCTCAGAGCCAGCTCTCTGAAAGGCAACGGGCATACTCTCTCCAATATCCAGTGCGCTCTTAAGGATTGCTCGTATGTAGGCGTACTGTCAGAGGGCAATGCACACGACCTTAACGTGACGAATTCGCTGTTCAGTGGAAAAGACTGCGTCGGGGCGATAACCGGTTCGGGTTACGGCCACAATTGCAGTTGCTCAGATATCAAAGTGGATGGCAATATGTACGTCGGCGGAATTGCCGGACGTAGCAGCTACATAACAGATTCCTGCTCGATCAGTGGCATAAGCACCATAAATGGTAAAGAGTATGTCGGTGGTTTTGTCGGCTTTACATCATATCCGGTGAAAAACTGTGTTGCAAAGGGTGAAGTGATAATCGTCTCCTGTAATGACAAAGGGCATTATGCCGGCGGCATCGCCGCATCGTCCGAGGGCGGAGCCATCGAATGCGGCTTTGAAGGAAACGTATATGGCGGAACATATGTTGGCGGAGTCTGCGGAAAAGGCTCCTGCTCGAAATGCTATTGCGTCGGTTCTGTGGAGGGAATGAACTATGTCGGTGGTGTCTCCGGAACCAGTGACTGCACTGACTGCTATTTTATAGGCGAATTGTCAACCCCTGCTTTGTCCGGTGCCGGCATCAGCGGTTCCAATATCTCAACCGCTGTATCGAACTGCTATTCCTGCGGTACCATAATAACCGGAATAGGTATCTGTGCGTCACCGAAAGAAGAATATCTGGGCACGAACCTCACTTCCCTCAACCTTCTGTACAGCGGCAACAATGACTACCCCGAGAACTGCGGTTGCAATGCCGAACACACTTTCCTCGACAAACTTGATGTAATCAACGGCAACGGCGCGTATCTGCCCATCTGCTGGCCCGACAACGATGCCAAGTGCCCTCTTCTTGCCTGGCAGTACGAAGGCTTCGGCAGCGAACTTTCCATCCCCGGTTTTGAAAGCGTAACCTGGTAAAACGACGAACTCTCTATTCACTCTTTTGAGAGCGCAACATGGCAAAATGACCGAATCCGGCTACATACCGCCTCTTATCAAGGTTGTCATCTTCTGCCCGCCCACGCAGATATGCATCACTTCCGGTGGTGAGGAGGAGCGTGGCACGAAGATTCCCGGTTTCATTGAAGAAGACTGGTAGCTGCGCTATGGAATATCTGTCCAAAGAACGTTACGAGGAGATTGCCGCCGAACTCGACAACCTTATCAATGTGGTGTATCCGAAGGTGAAGGACGACCTGTCGGAAGCGCGCGCCCAGGGCGACCTCAGCGAAAACTGCGGCTACCGCGCCGCGCGTTCGGCCCAGGCCAAGACAATCAGCCGTATCCGCTTCCTTCAGAAGGTGCTGGAGCACTCGAGGGTCATCGACCCTGCCCTGCTGCCCAAAGACTGCGTTTCGCTGCTCAGCCGCGTCACATTCACGAATCTGAGCACAGGCGCCACGACGACCTGGACCATAGTCAGCCCGCACGAGATGAATCTCGACGAAGGGAAGATCTCTCTCAAATCCCCTATCGGCGCCGCCCTTATGGGCAAACGCCCAGGCGACACCGCCGAAGTCCACGCCCCAGCCGGTATCATCCGCCTTCGCATCGAAAGCATAAACGTGTGACTTATGTTCGAGAACGGGCTTCAAGACGTATTGGCGGGTATCGAATACCCCAGCGAATTGGACTAGAACGATTGCAGCAACGACCCCTCGTTCGACAAGGAGTATCTTTGCGTCCTGCCGGCTCTGGCCGCTCACTCTTGCCACATCCTATCCGCTTCCTGCCGGCTCTGGCCGCTCACTCTTGCCACATCCTATCCGCTTCCGGCCGGCACAGGGCGCCTTCGCAGCGGGATGTCCCCCCTCCCATTCTCGCGAGACGCTTATCGCCAGCTGGCTCTTGCCGGACGCCATTACTTGATCTTAGCCGATTATCCAGATTGCGTATTATTGAGCCGTCCATTCGCAACCGGGCTAGGTCTATCGAGAGGGGTGGGGACCTAGCCCGATCGAAAATAATTAAATCATTGATATATAGCCAATTGTAAAAATCTTATCGGGCTAGGTCCCCCCATATAAAAATAGACCTAGCCCGAATATATCACAGTCCATTTTTTCCAAGGATGGAAATAACTGTTTCTTTAGTCAATTCAAACACTCTTGCAAGTTGCTGGGCGTTTGTCCGGTTTGTTCTATAGTAATATGGAATCAATCTGCACTTCTTATCAAATGGCAAATCGTGAATCACACAACCAAACCATCTCCGACAGATTTCGTTTGCAGAGCGGATCACATCTTCATCCTTCCTGAATCGTCTTGGTCCTTCTATCATTTTCTCAGCCATCTCAGCCATATTGACAAAGCCGATTTTCTGCATCAGCAATGTTTGACTGTTGCCAAAAGCATCTTCTACATACTTATAGTCACATATTGAATCTGGAATAAGGCACCCATCCTGTCCTATAAGCCATTTCACTCCCTTCAACTCATCATTAGTATGCATCAATGCTCTCTTTTCTTCTTTTCTTAGCGAACTGACGGGTATGGACGAAACGTGTTCCAGCGTATTTCGTTTAGAAAAATATGCTCTGAAACTCGTCCATTTATATTCTTGAACAGAACGAGCGCCATTATCAAGGGCATTCCTGATATCATATGCAACTGCGTTCTTCAAATACCAGTCGCTGTCCAGCAACTGAGTATTTACATCCACTCCCCTCATCGTACCGGAATCTCCATACTTCCTTTTGAAATACATAGCGTAGATTCTCTTGACTTCTTCTCCAAAGTCATTAGCATCTTTCTGACACGCTGCGAGAACGACGCAATGTCCGTGGTTTGATACTACTCCATACACGACAAGTATTACGTTACGCCTTTTTGCGCCGACTGCAATAATCTTCACAAAAACATCGTAATCATCCTCATCCCGGCAAAGCACCTTGGTCTCTATGCCTTCCAGACTGATGTGAAACGGGAACACACGTGTAATAGTGCCATCAGGCAATTGGCGTATAGGATTTCGCACAAATGAATCATTCATAATGCATCCTCCCCTGGCCTTTTAGAATTAATGCGAAGTAATCCATAATTATATATTTTCAGGTTAACGAAAAACAGAAAGAAACACCAAGGCCATGAAGGTCATTGAATATTTCTTTCTGCTTGCAGCCGCAAAGATACAAAGTATCATGCAGATAGTCAAATAACAATTTCCATTGAAGGTGATTCACGGCGCGTCCGTTGGCGCTGGTGTATTCATTCTCGCTACGCATACTGCTGCCGATGTAGCCGACGACCATAAAAAAGTAACATTTAATTTTCACGAAGTCTGTATCAATTTGCCTTTTCGGTAATATTTTTTCAAATTTGCATATATGAAAAGACTAACCGCAACAATTGCAGTTTTGGCGCTTTGTGTTTCATACGCATTCGCCCAAAGCACGTTCACATATACCGACGCCACTACGCTGCCTGTATTCGGCAAGGCCTGCCCCGAAACAGCAGGACCTTTCACCCGTCTTCCGGCAAGTCTGGAGGGCGTAAGCCGCAAAGCTGTGTGGGGCCTCGGCCGCAACAGTTCGGGGCTTTACGTGCGCTTCACTTCCGATGCCGGAGAGTTCGACCTAAAATGGGAAACTGGAGGTGTGTCTTCGCTCGACAATATGAGCGCCATCTGCGCCCGCGGGCTCGCGCTCTACACTCTGGATGAGGGCGAGTGGATATGGGTCGGTACCGCGCGCCCCAACAGGGCGGATAAAAACAGCAGTTTCCGCATCAAATGCTCGAAGCTCGCAGGGGCACAGCACGAATATATGCTCTACCTCAGTCTTTACGATGAGGTCGCATCATTGCAGATAGGCGTTCCGGAGGGCTGCTCCTTAGCTGCTTCGAGCCTTGATTCGCCGCGTGCCGAAAAGCCCGTAATCATCTATGGCACAAGCATTATGCAGGGCGCAAGCGCTTCCCATCCCGGAATGTGCAGTTCGAACCAGCTGTCGCGCAGGCTCGACCGCGTGGTCGTCAACCTCGGCTTCAGCGGCAACGGCAAACTCGACTACGAGATTGCCGAGTTGATGGCCTCTCACCCCGATCCGGCTGTATTCGTGATGGACAACCTTCCCAACTGCAATGCCGAACTCATCCGCGAAAAGACAGCCGGTTTCGTGAAGATACTCCGTGACGCGCATCCCGACGTGCCGATAGTTTTCGTAGAGAACCCCATCTACCCCGGTGCGAGGTTCGATGAGGCCCGCGAAAATGAAGTGACAAGCCGTAACGAGGCTCTCGCAGAGGTCTATGCCGGTTTCAAGAAGGCCGGAATGAAGAAAATCCACTATGTCAAGGCAGATAAGATGCTCGGGGCCGACAATACAGGCACCATCGAGGGCACGCATTTCACCGATCTTGGGTTCGAAAGCTATGTCAATCTTCTCTACCCCGTTTTGAAGAAATATTGTAAATAATCAAGCATTATGAAACGTACACTTATCATTCTTGCGGCATTCGCTGCAATGTCCATCCAGGCAAATGCACAGATTTTTGCCGGAGGTTCCATCAGTCTCCAGAACAGCGGAGGAAAAGACAAAGTAGGAAAAGTAATCAACGACGATCCCACGGCTACCACATTCAGCATTGCCCCCAATATAGGTTACATCCTCAGTGACGACCTTATCGTCGGAGCAAGAATCAGTTTCACCAATTCAAAAGAGAACGACAACCTCAGTACTCCCACCATCGACAAGGAGACAGAGATATCCTTCGCACCTTACGCAAGGTACAAGTTCGCCGAATTCTCGCAGTTCAAACTCTGGGGTGAGGCATATATGGGTCTTTCCAGGCAGACCGGCAAGTCTTCATCAGGCGGATTGAGCGTTGAAGATGATCCTTCTACCATATTCTCGTTCAACATCCTCCCTGTTGTGACATACGACCTCGGCGAGCACTTCATTCTTGAATCAAGGCTTAATTTTGCCAGGTTCGCCTATGTTGGAACCAGCACAAAGGGTAAAGTCGGCGATGACGACTGGAAATCGACCAGCCATTCATTCACCGCAGGCGCTTCGAGCAGCAGCATCCTGACGACCGGTAACATCACCATCGGCATTCTCTACAAGTTCTAAATCGAAATTACTGCATATTGTGCGGAAGGTCGGCATTTTTGCCGGAGACCTTCCGCGCATTGTTTTTTGTATATAATTACAGGGAAGCGGGTAAAGAAGAAGGCTGCCTTTCGTCAGATCGGTTACAATCTTTCGAGAAGTGGTCTGAGGGCCTGGAATGCCGCGGGGGCCTGGCTCTCCCAGAAGCCGTCGTAGCTGGACTGCTGATCGACATTGTGCGTATCGCTCACGATCCGCACTGCGAGGAACGGCACGCCGGCCTTGTAGCAGGCCTGCGCGATGGCCGCGGTTTCCATATCTACGGCAAGCGCTTCGGGGTACAGGGCCTTCTGGCGCGCATCCTCCTCAAGGCTGATGAAGAACTGGTCTCCGCAGACCAGAAGGCCTACCGAGGCTTCGGGCAGAGCCTCGCGTGCAGCGGCAAGCATAGCCGGGTCGCTCTCGAAGAAACGCGGGTAGCCCTGGACCTGGCCAGGCTCGGTGCCGAAACCGAAGCCGTAGAACACGTCGTGGTACGCGCAAGCCGATGCGATGACAAGCGAGCACTCCTTCAGCGCGGGGCAGAGGCTTCCGCTCACGCCGATGGATAGAATGCGCTCGGGCCGGCAGTTTTCAATGAGTTTTGTGGCGGCTATGGCAGCGTTCACCTTCCCCATTCCGGAAAGCACGCAGTTCTCGAACCCCAGTCCCCTGACGAGGTCCAGTTCGGATTGCATCGCGCAGATTACCGCCGTCCCGCCTTTCATACTATTCGGTACGTCCGGGGTATTGTTCCAAAGCGACCTTCAGGCACTCAAGGGCCTTCGCGAGGTCTTCCTTGCAGAGTACATAGGCAAGACGCACTTCGTTGCGGCCTTCGCCCGGCTCGGTATAGAAGCCTGCGGCGGGGGCGGTCATTACCGTAGCACCCTTGTACTGGAAGTCGCGCAGACACCAAATACAGAACTTTTCGGCATCATCGACCGGCAGACGGGCAACGGTATAGAAGGCACCCATAGGGATGGGAGAATAGACTCCCGGAATGCGGTTCAGCCCGTCAATAAGGAAGTTGCGCCTGTCGAGGTACTCCTCGTAAACACCCTGCAGATATTCTTTCTGCACGTCGAGCGAAGCCTCGGCGATGATTTGGCCGATGAGCGGGGGCGAAAGACGGGCCTGGCAGAACTTCATCACCGAATCGCGCACTTTTTTGTTCTTGGTGCAGAGGCAGCCGATGCGTATTCCGCACTCGCTGTAACGCTTGCTCACGGAGTCGAACAGCACTACATTCTCTTCGATACCGTCAAGGTGGAAGGCACTGATGTACGGCATCCCGGTGTAGATGAATTCGCGGTAAACCTCATCGCTGAAGAGGTAGAGATTGTGTTTCCTGACGATATCACGTATCTGCATCATCTCCTCACGCGTGTAAAGGTAGCCGGTAGGATTGTTGGGGTTGCAGATAAGTATGGCTTTTGTCCTGTCGGAAATCTGCTCTTCGAAAGCCTCCACCGAAGGGAGTCGGAAGCCGTTCTCTATGGTTGTCTTGACGCTCTTGATAACGGCGCCGACCGAAATCGCAAAAGCCATATAGTTGGCATAGAACGGGTCGGGGACGATTATCTCGTCTCCGGGGTTCAGGCACGCCAGGAAGGCGAAGAGCACGGCCTCCGAACCGCCTGTCGTGACGATGATGTCGTCAGGCGAAAGGTAGATGCCATACTGGGCATAGTAGCTCACCATCTTGGTGCGAAGGCTCAGATAGCCCTGCGACGGACTGTACTCGAGTATCGTACGGTCGATGTTCTTGATGGCATCGAGTCCGCACTGAGGAGTCTTGATGTCGGGCTGACCGATGTTCAGATGATAAACGTGCACACCGTTGCGCTTGGCGGCTTCGGCATAGGGAGCGAGCTTGCGTATAGGCGAGCTCGGCATATTCATCGCGCGCTCAGAAATTTCCATATTCTATTCTACGTATAAGAGCAAACCTTTGAGATATTCCCCTTCGGGGTGGAAGATGCTGACCGAGTGGTCGGCGGGCTGATTCAGGCGGTCAAGGATGCGTACGTGCCGTCCGACCTGCGCTGCGGCAGAGAAAACGGCCAGTGCGAAAGCCTCCTTATCAACGACCTGAGAGCAGGAAAAAGTAAAAATCAGGCCACCCGGAGCCACTTTTGCGATGGCGGCGGCATTGAGCCTCTGATATGCACGCAGGGCGTTCTTCAAAACGCCGCGGTGCTTGGCGAATGCGGGCGGATCGACTATCATCAGATTGTACCTGCCTTCTTCGCATCGGCCGAGGAACTCTATGGCATCGGCGGTGTAGGACGTGTGCCTGTCGGGGCCGTATCCGGCAAGAGCGACGTTACGGTCGACCATCATCATCGCGCGTGCCGACGAATCAACGCTGTCCACGTGTGCGGCGCCGTTGTCGAGCGCATAAATGCTGAAACCACCGGTATAGCAGAA
>JAZLKT010000081.1:0-10948 GCA_045597785.1 Candidatus Cryptobacteroides sp. | reverse complement strand
AACCTCAAGACAAAGGTGGTAAGCATCTCACGTGGCGACCCCATTCAATCAACCCCTCTAGGCCACGCATATCTTTATGGCTGCGCATTTGCCGACTATACCGATTGGGCTGACTGGATCGAACTTACCGAAACCGCTGCCGGAAGCAATGTTTTCACCATCTCCAACCTCCGCATCAAAGCCGGTGAAGGCGACTACAACTACGGATTCAAGGTTTATCCCGCAGTTGAGGATTGGAGCAACGAGTACCGTTGCGACCGCACCAAGTCAACCGATGCCTCCAACATTTTCATTGAGCACATAAGCAGTGTCGAAGGCGACTATCAGGTTTGCCCTCTCGACTACGGCCTTGGCAGCGGCACATATGATATCAGTGTCGATTTCAACACCAAGAAGGTGACATTCACCGCGAAGTAGTAAAACTTGCGTACGTACTAATTTTTTGCTCTAACTGACACCAACCGGCCGCAGTTAGAGCAAAAAAATTAGGTCACCTGAACATTTCGGGAGTGGCATTGACGGTCTTGGCAAGAAGGAAGAGTGTAGAATTCCCTCAGGTCGGAATAGAGATTGGCGTACGAAGAAACGTTCTGGATACCGCAGCAAAGTTTCAGATATGCATTTACCCGGTTGACGGCCCGGAGGAGTCAGCGCCGTTTTTCGCACCTATCAGAGCGAAAAGGTTCAAAAGGCTGGAGATGACGACATCGTTCAAGGCTCTAAGACTATCTGTTTGAGCTCGAGCATGTCATCGATAAGATACTCTGGTCCGACAGCCTGCAATGTTTCGCGGCTCTGGTTTCCCCAGGTTACGCCGCAGACATCACATCCGGCGCCTCGGCCCATGAGAAGGTCGTAGTTTGCGTCGCCGACCACTAGGGTCTCCCCCGCCGGAACATCCAGGTCGTGAAGTATCTTCAAAGCAAGATCGGGCGCCGGCTTGTGCCGGGTGACGTCCTCAGCCCCGCAAAGGAGTTCGAAGAAGGGGCTCACACCTATCTGCTCGGCGAGAAGTTCGAGTGAATGATGGCTGCGCGAAGTGGCAACGGCAAGACGGCATCCTGCCTGGCGGAGGCAGCGCAGCGTATCGACCACTCCCGGGAACGCCACGGTTACCGGACGGGCTATATCCATGAAAATCCTGCGATACAGCACCGCAGCCTCAGCCGTTTCGGCATCGGTGAGCTCCGGAATTCCGGCGCGGAAGCCATCGCACAGTTCAAGACCGATGGTAGCGCGGACCTCAGCATCGCTGAGCACACGCCAGCCCATCTGCCGGCAGGTTTCCTGATAAGTTTTTACTATCGCCAGATGCGTATCGGCAAGAGTGCCGTCGAAATCGAAAATAATATTCCTGTACCTCACTTTACGAGAGCAATGCGAGCGTGTCCTTGATACGTTTGAGAGCTTCTGAGATATTGGCATCCGACGTGGCGTACGACATCCTGAAGCAGTCAGGCGCGCCGAAGGCATCTCCGCCGACCGTAGCTACGTGGCCCACTTCGAGAAGGAACATCGCGAAATCGGTCGAATTGGCAATTGTCCGCCCCTGATAGCTCTTTCCGAAATATGACGAGCACTTGGGGAAGAGGTAGAAGGCACCCTGGGGCACGTTCACCTCGAGTCCGGGTATCTCGCGCGCGAGGCTCACTATTAGGTCGCGGCGGCGCTGGAATGCCTGACGCATGGTCTCGACGCAGGTCTGATCGCCGTTCCAGGCTTCTTCTGCGGCCTTCTGACTGATGGAGCACGGGCCGCTGGAATACTGGCCCTGAAGCGTGCTGCAGCCCTTCGCAATCCATTCCGGAGCGGCGGAGAAGCCTATTCGCCAACCTGTCATCGCATAAGCCTTCGAGACTCCGTTCACGAGTATGGTACGCTCCTTCATTCCGGGCACGGCGGCAATCGAAGCGTGCGCGCCGAGGTAATTCAGATGTTCGTAAATCTCGTCGGAAAGGACATACAGGTCATCGTGCGCAAGGATAACCTCCGCGAGCGCGGCGAGTTCCGGTGCGGAATAGATGCTTCCCGTCGGGTTGCAGGGCGAGCAGAGGATGAGCAGCTTCGTCGCGGGTGTGATGGCCGCCTCAAGCTGAGCGGGAGTAATCTTGAAGTCGTTCTCTATTCCGGCCTCTACGAAAACAGGCTTACCGCCGGCCAGGCGCACAAGCTGCGGATAACTAACCCAGTAAGGTGCGGGGATGATGACCTCGTCGCCGGGGTTGACCAGGGCCAGCACCGTATCGGCTATGCACTGCTTGGCTCCGTTCGAAACGACTATCTGGGAGGGCATATAGTCAAGGCCGTTCTCCTTTTTCAGCTTTGCACAGATGGCATTGCGGATACCCGCATAGCCGGGCACGGGCGAGTAGCGGGTAACATTGTCCGCGATGGCCTTGCATCCGGCCGACTTGATGTAGTCGGGGGTGTCGAAGTCGGGCTCACCGACGGACATATTGATGATATCTATTCCCTGGGATTTCAGTTCCGCACTCTTTGCGGACATTGCCAGAGTCGCTGAAGGCGACAGTGCGAGAAGGCGGTCAGACAGTTTCATAACGGGCGCAAAGATACTGTTTTTCAGCGAACAAGTGGGCATTTATTTCCAAAAGTGATTATCTTTGAAGAAAATATGTTTTATTTATGAAAAAGATTCTTCTTGTCGCATTATCCATTCTTGCGCTTTCGGCGACAAGCGCCTCGGCACAGACCCTCAAGAACATCGGCGGCGGAGTCCTCAACTCCATCGGCAACAAAGTGGTGAATAAAATAGAGAAGAAGATCGACGCCAAAATCGATGCAGCCATCGACAAGGCCGTCGATACAGCAATCAACAAAGCCTGGAACCGCGCCTTCGGCAGCTACATGGCCAAGCTCGATTCGGCCAACGCGGCATCGGTAGCCCAGACCCAGAAATACATGCAGGCCACCGAAATCAAGCAGCCAGTTGACAAAGACGGTAACTTCGACTATGCACTCCTCGGGTTCACGGAGGCTGAAGCGGCCCAGCTCGAAGCTGTCGCCGCCAAAATGGAGAGAGCCCAGACCGACGACGAGGCAATGGCAATCTACAACGCCAATCAGGAAATCATATCCCGCTTCTACACTGCCCTTGCCGAATACTACGACAAAGAACTGGTCGCCCGCGACCAGCGCATCAACGAAGCGGTCAACAATAAAACATCGGCAAATTGATTCTTTCCAAAGAAACAGCCGTCTTTCTGAACCTCGTCGCCTGCAAGCTCAAACTCTACACGGCGTCGATGCTCAGGAAATACGGCATTGCTCTTACTCCCGAACAGTTCCTGCTCATCGACCTCCTTTGGAATCAGGGCACCATGACCCAGCAGAAGGTGGCCGACCTTATGGGCAAAGACAAGAACTCGGTGACGAAACTTGTTGATGCCCTCGAGCAGAAAGGCCTTGTGCTACGCAGCAAAGGCAAGACCGACCGCCGTTCCAACGACCTTGTTCTCACCCCCAAGGCCATCGAGATGAAAAACCACGCCAAAGAAACAGGCATTTCAATTCTCGAAGACATGATAGAGGACATAGGCGAAGAAGAGCTCCGCTCTTTCCTCGCCACCCTGGCCAAACTCTCCGCCAATATGGACAAGAGCCTCGTCCGCTTCGGCGAGGAAGGATAGGGCGCGCCAAATAGTGTGGAGATGGAGGGACTCGAACCCTCGTCCAAACATAATACCCGACAGCTTTCTACACGTTTATTCTTCCATTGTTTGTCGGCAGCGGAATGAGGGAAGACGCCCTTGTCCGCAGCTTATCCTCTGAGTGCTTGAGGGAACGTGGAGGAGGCGGTTCCCCGCATCCGGTCTGAATGATACCCCTTGGCCCGTCAGAACCGGCGAAAAGACGGAGGGATATACGTCAGCGTGCGCAACCTTGGCGCTTCTGATTGATGCGTGTCTCTTGGAGACTTAGCAAGCGTATGAATAGTTGTAGTTGCCTACTGATTTTTGAGAGCTGGGATTAACGGGCAAACTCACGACGCCCGACGTGCTTACTGCCGCTTACGATGCTGTCAAAACCAAAACATCCCCAGGCAGATTGTCAGCGGTGAAGGCCCCTTATGCAAGAAACCCTTGCCGCACTGCGAAGCCCCGTTCAGGACGGGCCTTCTGCAGCATTATATCAATAGGAACTGAACAGGACAGGTCCTACGTATTCGATATGGTATTTTGTGTCGGCCACATACACATTGGCAATAATCTCATAGGTAGAAGTGCCGTCACGGCCGACTTCGGATTCGATCTCAAAGCTGCCGCTGTTGACAGGATACCATACGTAATCCTTGTCTTCGCGGCCGAGGATGCCGATGAAAGTACCCAGATTGTCGTTCTTGCTGCCATAGAGCATCTTGCCTTCGCCCCAGGTATTCGAGCCGAAATAATCCCCCTCGGGGATAATCGGGAAGCCGGCCAACTCGTAGTAGAAATCGTAGAACACAAGGCTGAGCAGGAACTGCTCGGCGGTATCGGTGAACGAGCCTCCGAGTTCAAGGGTGTATTTGCACAGGCCTTCGGAACCAGCAACGCTCTCGCCGGCAAAAATGAGGGCGCTGTCGGCATAAGCCTTAACCTTGACGAAAGAGTCGTCCCAGTGGCACGAGCAAAGTACGCAGAGTGCCGCTGCAGCAAGGCAGATTGATTTGAGTATCTTTTTCATAATGATTCTTATTTTTCAGTCGTGCGCAAAGATAGTGTAAAAATCTTTAAAAAAATTTGCAAACTCAAAAAACTTACCTATCTTTGCAATCCCAAACAACGCGGGACCACTTATGGGAGCTTAGCTCAGTTGGTTCAGAGCGTCTGCCTTACAAGCAGAGGGTCGGGGGTTCGACTCCCTCAGCTCCCACCAAAGACCGGAATTCCTTCCGGTCTTTTTCGTTTCTAGCCGCTTGACAGTCTTGCCGATTATCAGTAATTTTGTCCGATATGTCGGAACTTCAGTCAGAAATCAAGTACCTCAAGGGGGTTGGGCCGAAAAGGGCCGAACTGCTCGAACGCGAACTCGGGCTGAAGACCCTCGAGGATCTTATCCACCTCTATCCGTTCCGCTATATCGACCGCAGCGGCATAGTCTCAATCGCGGATATCACATCCACACAGGCCAGCATCCAGGTCAGGGCCAGGGTCGTATCGCGCACCCTGTACGGTCCGGGAGGTTCGGTCTTCCCGGAAGACCCGGACTTCAAGCACTGGGGCGCCGTCAAGCGTCTGGGCGTGGTAGTCGAAGATGCGGGCGGCCGCATGGAAATGGTCTTCTTCCGCGGCATCAAATGGAACTGGGCACGGCTCGTCCCGGGTTACAGTTTCATCTTCTTCGGCAAGCCGTCGGAATTCAACGGACACTACAGCATGGTGCACCCCGAAATCGATCCGGCCGGAGACGAAAAGACCGTTAAGGGCTCGCTGAGCGGCGTTTACACCAGCACCGAAAAACTCCGCAATGCCGGCATCACCGGCAAAGTGATGTGCAACCTGCAGGCGGCGGCCCTGAACCTGTGTCTGCCCGAAGTTGTCGAGACCCTGCCCGAATACGTGATGCGCGACAACAATCTCTGCCCGCTGGATTACGCACTGCGAAACATCCACTTCCCCGCCAATGCCGAAGCGCTCGAAAGAGCGTCCGCCCGGCTCAAGTTCGAAGAACTGTTCATGCTGCAGCTGAGCCTTCTCAGGCAGAAGTTTGTCCGTTCGCGGAGCGAGAAAGGCATCATCCTCGACAAGGTGGGCGCGGACTTCAACGCGTGCTACTCCTCACTCCCCTACGACCTTACCGGCGCACAGAAGCGCGTCATCAAAGAGATACGCGCCGACCTTCTTTCGGGCCGGCAGATGAACCGCCTCCTACAGGGCGACGTGGGCAGCGGCAAGACGATGGTCGCCGTGCTGAGCTGCCTTCTCGCAGTCGGAAACGGGCATCAGGCCTGCATCATGGCCCCTACGGAAGTGCTTGCAAACCAGCACTATGCAAACATACAGAAATATCTCGCGCCTACCAGCGTGCGATGCGCACTCCTTACCGGCTCGAGCACCACGAAAGAGCGCCGTGAGATTCACGCGGGCCTCGAAGACGGCTCGATAGGAATAGTAGTGGGCACGCACGCGCTGCTCGAAGACAATGTCCTCTTCAAGTCGCTGGCTCTGGCCGTCATCGACGAACAGCACCGCTTCGGGGTTGACCAGAGGGCGAAACTCTGGCAGAAGGGCCCGGAGCGGCAAGGCCGTGTGCCGCAGGGCGACGCCGTACCGGAAAGCCCGCTGGGAAGCCCGCTGAGCCCGGGACGCATCCCGCCGCACATTCTGGTGATGACCGCGACCCCCATCCCCCGCACACTAGCGATGACCGTTTACGGCGATCTGGACGTGTCGGTGATTGACGAAATGCCCCCGGGACGCAAACCGGTGCAGACAATCTGCATCGGGCACGGCAAGAAAGTGGCGATGTACCACTTCATAAAAGGCGAAATCGCGCGCGGAAGGCAGGCATTCATCGTTTACCCGATGATTTTCGAGAACGACAAGATGGACATCTCGAACGTCGAGAAGGGCTTCGACGAAGTCGTGGAGCGCTTCCCCGAAAAGGACGGATACCGCATAGCGATAGTCCACGGCCAGCAAAAACCCGACGAGAAGGAAAGGAATATGCGGGCCTTCGCCGAAGGGCACGCGCAGATACTCGTCGCTACGACCGTCATAGAAGTGGGCGTAGATGTGCCCAACGCATCGGTTATGGTGATAGAATCGGCCCAGAGATTCGGTCTGAGCCAGCTCCACCAGCTTCGCGGCAGGGTCGGGCGCGGTGCCGAGAAGTCATACTGCATCCTAGTCCGCGACCCGAAGACCGGGAAAGATGCCCAGGAGCGGCTCGAGCTTATGTGCCGCACCGAAAACGGCTTCGAAATAGCCGAGGAGGACATGAGGCTGCGCGGGATGGGAGACCTGGCGGGAACGGCCCAGAGCGGCCTTCCGGTGAATCTGAGCATCGCTTCGCTGGCAAAGGACGGACTCATCCTCAGCCGTGCGCGCGCCTATGCCCAGAAGGTTCTGGAGGCCGACAGCGACCTCAGCGCAAGCGTCAACGCTCCCCTCGCACGAGAACTACGACGCGGCAAATACAACATTCAAGACTATAGCAAGATATCATGAAACGTGTATTGACAATAACCGGCATACTGCTCGTCTGCCTGGCCGGCGGATACGCCTGCGGCTGTGCCATCGTATCCATCATGGAAACTGTAAAGAAACACAAAGCGGAAGCGGAAGGCTACATCGGCCGTCCCGAAGTCAAATCCGACGAGAAGACCCTCACTCCCGAATTCCTGCACACACTCGGCTATCTGAGCGATCCGCAGCTTTCGCCCGACGGCAAGTTCATTCTCTACGGAATCAGCTATTCTTCGATAGAGAAGAACCGCAGCTGCCGCAACCTGTATGTCTGCGCGCCCGACGGCAGCGGCGGGCAATGTCTCACCCGCTACTCCTCCAGTGTGTCGAATGCCCGCTGGAGCGCGGACGGCCGTCACATCTGGTTCATTCAGGGCGGTCAGATATGGCGCGCCGCCTTCTGCGTATCTGCGAAGGGAAAGGCCAAACTCGGCAAGAAGGAAAAGATGAGCGACGTGAAGGCCGGAGTGGGAGAATTCGCACTCAGCGCCGACGAGACGATGATTATCTACACGAGCACTATCCCCGGGCCCGTGTCAACACCTGAGCGCGAATTCCCCGACCTCGACAAGGCAAGCGCCTACAGCGCCGAGGCCCTGATGTACCGCCACTGGGACCACTGGGTCACCGAGATTCCTCGCACTTACGTCTCTTCGCTGGGCAACGGCCCGATCAGCGAGCTGACCAGTTTCGACATCCTCGGCGATGAGCCCTACGAACTGCCCACCGAACCATTCGGCGGCATCGAGCAGCTCTCCATCCATCCGAGCGGACGATACATAGCCTACAGCTGCCGCAAAAAGAGCGGAGCCGACTATGCCTTCAGCACCGATACCGACATATACATTTACGACATTGTCACCGGCATGGCGGGCAAAGTGACCAGCGGTGGCGGATACGACACCGACCCCGTCTGGAGCCCCGACGGAGAGCACCTGGCCTGGATAAGCATGGAGCGCGACGGCTACGAGGCCGACCAGCAGAGGCTGATGGTTGCCGATGCCCTCCCCCGTCCCGAGTGCACAGACGGGCAGTGCGGCGACTTCCCCATTGCCCCGGCAAGACGTCTTGCCGCCGGGATTGATGCCGATGCCAGCGGAATCTTCTGGACTCCCGACAGCCGGCAGATAATATTCAACGCCACCGAAAACGGCATCCAGGGCCTTTACTGCGCCGACATCCAGAGCGGAGAATACCGCCGTCTCACGCATGAAGACTGGCTCTTCAACTTCGGTCAGGCGTTCGCAGTTCTGCCGGAAGATTCCGGAAAGGGCGATACTGATGCGTCGGAGGCCGGGACAGACGCAGCGGGGGCCGGGACGGATTCGTCAGAAAATGCCGCTGCGGGGGCCGGGACGGATGGATACCGGATTCTGTGCACCTACCAGAGTATGATGTTCCCTACAGAGATAGCGGCCGTGATATGTATGCCGGACGGCAATAACAGTTACGAGCAGCTCAGCTTCACGAACCGCAAGGAACTAAGCCGTCTTGGAAATGTGCGCCAGGAAAGCATCTGGCTCGACACGCCCCAGGGCGAGAAACTTCAGTGCTGGGTGCTCTACCCTTCCGATTTTGCCGAAGGGAAGAAATATCCCGTAATCGAAATGTTCAACGGAGGCCCCCAGAGCTGCCTTGACCAGAGCTGGAGCAAGCGGTGGAACTTCCGCCTTATGGCCGAGCAGGGTTATGTAGTTCTGCTGCCCAACAGGCACGGCTGCAGCGGATTCGGCCAGGCCTGGAAAGAGCAGATAAGCGGTGATTACCAGGGCCTTAACATGCAGGACTATCTACTTGCGGCGGCCTGGGCCAGGAGCCAGAGCTGGTGCGGCAAGCTTGCCGGCGTGGGTGCCTCATACGGCGGGTTCTCGGTTTACAACATGGCCGGAATACATAACGGAATGTTCGACTGCTTCATCGCACACGCCGGAATATTCGATGTGAACGCAATGTGGTACACCACCGAAGAAAGCTGGTTCACGAACTGGGACAACGGCGGACTGGGCAAGGGCGACAGCTGGGGCGGAATACAGCAGGGCGGAGCTCCGTACTCGAGCCTCCCTGCGGCAAAACGCCAGTACGCACAATCGCCCGACAAGAAAGTCACCAAGTGGGATACACCGATTCTGTGTATTCACGGAATGCTCGACTTCCGCATTCCCTACGAACAGGGCATGGCGGCATTCAATGCCGCGCAGATGATGGGCGTGCCTTCGAAACTGATAGTTTTCCCCGAAGAGAACCATTGGATCACCGCTCCACAGAACGCCATCTACTGGCAGAGGGAGTTCTTTGCCTGGCTCGAGAAATGGTGTAAGACAGAAGAGGAATAATGGCAGACAACTGGCTTGAAAACAAAGAAGCGGCGCTGCGCTCCGGCCGGGCCGTCTACCGCAAGGACAACCCCAGCCTGGAGCAGCTCCTGAGGCGCGTTGCGGCGGGTACTGCCGCCGATGCGGCGAAGGGCACTGCCGCTGGGGCTGCGGTTCCTGATGCAGCGAAGGGCACTTCAGCAGGAAGTGTCGCCGGGGCTGCGGCAAGCACGGCGTCAGTTGACGCCAGCTATGTAGTCAAGGCAGCACAGTTGCAGGCCATCATACGGGCGGCGGCAATAATCGAACCCGGCGTATCCGCTATATACGAAGAAGGAGCCCCGGCGGTCATCCGATGCAGTAGTCTTCGGGATGGGGTCTGCGGGAGCGGATGGGCTGTGACCAGCGACAGAGGTACACCCGAAGACTGCGGGAGCGCCGCGTGCGGCGGAAGCGAAGATGCTGACGTAAACGCCTTCTGCGCGCTGGCCAGATTCTCCATGACCGCGCAACTGAAGGCCGCCGAACTGTCGCTCAGCACGCGCATAACGGCGGACGGGGCCATAGAAGTTTTCAAAGCACTTCCCGAAAAATAGTTCACAATGGATCGCAGGCAGCTTGGATTATATCTGGTAACTGACAGCACCCTGGCCCAAGGGCGCAGCCTGGAAGATATAGTCATCGAAGCGGTACAGGGCGGAGTGACGATGGTCCAGTTGCGTGAAAAGCACCTTGACACGCGCGCATTCATCGAGATGGCTCTGCGCCTGAAAACAGCCCTGGAGCCGTTCGGCGTGCCGCTCATCATAAACGACCGCGTGGACGTAGCCCTTGCGAGCAATGCCGAAGGCATTCACATAGGCCAGAGCGATATGCCCTACGAGACAGCCCGCAGGCTCCTCGGCCCGGACAAAATCATAGGCCTGTCTGTCGAGAATATGCAGCAGGTGCGCGAAGCAAACGCCCTGGACGTGGACTACATCGGCGTTTCGCCCGTTTTCGCAACTCCCACCAAAACTGATACGGCCCGACCATTCGGCATAGAGGGGCTGCGCAGCGCGGCGAAGATTTCGCATCATCCGATAGTCGCGATTGGCGGCATCAATGCCGCCACCGCACCGGCCGTCCTCGCGGCCGGCGCGGATGGGCTTGCAGTTGTCAGTGCCATCGTCTGCGCGCGGTCCCCGCGCGCCGCCCCGCATCAGCTCGCAGCCCTACTCCCCTAACCGGCCCCGACTTTCACGACCTCAGGCCTCTTTTCCGAAAAACGCGAGGCAGGTGATGCGGAGGTTTCCGACTTTTGGCCACTTTTCCGGAAAACGCGAGGGAGGCAGAGCAGAGTTTTCCGACTTTTGGCCTCTTTTCCGGAAAACTCGAGGGCGGACAGCAGGCCGGCGAGGGGCGAAGTGTCAGCGAATCGTGCCACCCCCGGCTAGGGGGAGGGCCAGC
>JAZLKT010000080.1:0-2496 GCA_045597785.1 Candidatus Cryptobacteroides sp. | reverse complement strand
CGCCCCCAACCCACGGTCAACAATCATTGGTGGAGGGCGTCAACATCTTGGGGTTGGTTGAGTCAACTGCATACCCAGTAAAAGTAAATACACCCCGCACACATCCAAGACATTAAGATCCTTCAATGCTGCCGTAGCATTCTGTCTAATCAATTTATAAGCAGCACAAGAGCCATGCACAAGACCAATCTCCTGCACATGAAGACTGTCATCGCATTTAATCTGGTAGGTTCGTATCATTCCAAAAATCCTCGTCCACTAGCTTGTCTTGCGCAGGTCTTCTTTGATGCAATACTTGCAGCCGTCGTGTTCCAACAACGCGGTTGCGTCGTCACGGAACTTCGGCCCGTCGACGGATTGTTCGGCGTTCATCGCCACGCTCTTCTCGCCGTTCTTCATTTTCTCACGCCGCGCAACGCGCACGGCTCTTTCCATGTTTTACCATTTCTTCGCCCACGACCGCTACCTGCAATTCGCGAACGGCCGTGCGATTCTGGCACTCGTCCAGCCCGAGCGATAATTTTGCAAGGCTATTCATGTTCCATATTATACCAAATAAGTGACGGATCAGATTTCGAGTTCGGATTCGTCCAGACCGAGGTAATGGCCTAAGCAAGGCAGTTCGTCCCTTATGATTAAGTCCGTACAATTCTTTGAACCGCGGTCTCAAAGAGGCTGCCCTTGGAGGCATAGATATGCCTACGCAGGAGTGGCAGGGAAGAGATCGGCAGACATGGTATCGGGTGAGGCTCTCAGTTGCGTCAGGCTAGAGACTTCTTTGTATCAGGCTTGGCGCGCGGTTGCATCAGGTGATAGCAGCCGATGAATCTGTCGGCTACCCTCTTGCCATAGGTGCCTGAGGCTCGATTGAAAAGGGCCTGAAGCCTGCGGCGGCGACTTGCCCTTATTGGTTCTTCGACTAGCCCTTTTCGGTCCGTGTTCAAGCCCTTTTACGGTAGCGCTCAAGCCCTTCTCGAGTGTCTCACTCCGGCTGGATGCCCTTCGCCTCCTGTCGGAAGGCGCTGAGCGGCCTCATGCCGTCTTATTGAACCGACCATACCGAGGTATTGATCCGAGCCTACCGTAGTATTAATCCGACCATAGCGTGGTATTGGTTAGACTCGACCGAGGTGCCGAGATGGGACAGTGCATGTCAATCCATTGAAACACGCTCGTCAATGGATGGCGGCGAACTTGTCAATGGTTCAACTCGGGCTCGTCAATGGATTGACGGACGCGCGTCAATGGATTGACGGACGCGCGTCGATGGATTGAACAACGCGCTCCCATCGGCGAAAAATGCATCAGGCAAGACTTGGACTTCATTCGTTCGCTGTCGCAAAGGTGCCGCTTTTCTGCCGCTTTTCTGCCGCATCTCTACCGCTTGTTAACGCGGCGGATTTGCGGCGGAAATGCGGCACTTTTGCGACACTTTTGCGGCACTTCCAATTCAGTTATGCGGTATCTTTCAGCGTATACACCGCGTTTTTGCCACATTCTGGCTCTTCGATGATGGCGTCGCACATGTGCAGGGTCATCACGATTCGACGAAAGGTCAGATGGTCAATGTGCAGATTCTTTTTTTCGATCTGACAAGGGGGTATTTCTCGAAGGCGGTGGAATTCTCACAACAGCCCGCGCGACTCGAGTTCGGATTCGTCCAGACCAAGGTAATGGCCGAATTCGTGGATGTAGGTGATGCGCACCTCCTCGTCAAAGGTCGGCAGATCTTCCCCGCAATAATCCCAGAGCTCGGCAAGGAAGAACGTGATGGACGGCGACTCAAGGCAGTCGGGGGCAGCCGGCTCGTTGAGGGCAGGCCCGCTGAAAAGACCCATCGAGTCATCCGCCACACCCTCTTCAAGCCAATGCTCGGCCATTTCCCATTCGCAGAAGACGGGAAGTCGCTCAGCCAGCGTCCGCAAGTCCGGCGGCAATTCCGCAATCAAACGGCGAACAACCTCGCCCACGCGGCGTTCCAACTGGTCTTGGATGGTCATGGCAAGCAGATTAGGACCGAACCTGCTGCGCCCCACACGACCGGACAGAACAGAACTTCCTTGAGCTTCGCGCCAGCGGCTTCGCCCGTACAGTGAAGGAGGACGAGCCGGTCGAGGTTGAGTTGCCGGAGGAAATCGCCAGTCAGTTCGATCTCATTGTCCGTCGCATGGCAAAGGTGAAGGCCTCCGACAATCGTGCGAACCGCAATATGCGGTACGGCACGGCGGAAAGTCTGGACGGTATTCATGATTCCGGCGTGACAGCAACCGGTCACGAGAACACCGTCTTCCGTTAGCAGCGCCTGCTCCTCAAGAACGTAATTGCGCTCGGTGCAGGACTCGTCGCAGTAGAACGACTTGCCGTTATCCTCGCCGGACGTTCGCTCGATCCGTCCGGACAAATAGATGCCCTTTGCGATTTCACCGAACTGCCGACCGACACGGACATCTGCCGCCGCCAGCACGGCCATGGCGTCCGGCGGCACTGCAAGCGAAT
>JAZLKT010000079.1:0-4130 GCA_045597785.1 Candidatus Cryptobacteroides sp. | reverse complement strand
AACTGTTTATTTATCAAAGGGTTAGCCTGCAAAGTGGCGCAGGGGGTTCGAATCTTTCCGGGAGGGCATAAAAAAAGAATCAGTCGAAGTGACTGATTCTCAAAAATTTGAAGTACTTTTGTATACTTCTTCGCGTGGAGTATAGGGGGGTCGAACCCCTGACCTCCAGATTGCGAACCTGGCGCTCTACCAACTGAGCTAATACCCCTTTGCGGATGCAAAAATACTAATTCTTTACGATATTGTCGTACTGCGAGAATACAGAATTGTTCGAAATGTATTCCGGCACCGTCTTCTTCATCAGAATCACGAGCTCGGGAATGAGCACTGCACGGCTCAGATTCTCGATTTCGGCTACAACGTCATTGGCTTCGTTGTACTCGTAGTCACGAACCTTGGCAATGCGTATGCGCTCGTGAGGCGTGGGTTCGGTGTTCTCTTTGCTTGAGAGTACCTCTTCGTAAAGCTTCTCGCCCGGACGCAGGCCGGAGTATTCTATCTGGATGTCAATGTCGGGCACGAGGCCGGCGAGCTCTATCATACGGCGCGCGAGAGTGTCTATCTTGACCGACTCGCCCATATCGAATACGAATATCTGGTTGCCGGTTGACATCGTTGCGGCCTCCATAACCAGACGGCAGGCTTCGGGAATGGTCATGAAGAAGCGCGTGATGTCGGGATGCGTGACGGTTACGGGGCCGCCTGCGAGTATCTGCTCGCGGAAACGGGGAATAACTGAACCGTTGCTGCCCAGCACGTTGCCGAAGCGCGTGGTGACAAACTTGGTCTTGCCCTGAACGCGGCCCGAGGCAATGGCGGTGCCAAGGCTCTGCACGTAGATTTCAGCAAGACGCTTCGTGCAGCCCATGATATTGGTAGGGTTGACGGCTTTGTCGGTAGAGATCATCACCATCTTCTCGACATCGTATTCGACGCACTTGTCAGCCACGTTGCGCGAGCCGACCACGTTGACGAGCGCAGCCTCGCAGGGGTTCTCCTCCATCAGCGGCACGTGCTTGTAGGCAGCGGCGTGGAAGACGACCTGGGGACGGAACTTGCGGAACGCGAAATCGAGCCTCGGCACCTGGCGTACGTCGCCTATGACGGGCACAAACTGCAATTCGGGGAACTTGCTCTCGAGTTCGAGCCTGATGTTGTGCATCGGGGTCTCGGCGTTATCGAAAAGAATAATTTTGCCCACCTCCAGATGCGCCATCTGACGGCAGATTTCCGAGCCGATGGAGCCGGCGGCACCGGTGACCATAACGGTCTTGCCGTGGAAGTAGCCCTTGATTTCGTCGAGCGAAATCTTTATCTCGTCGCGGCCAAGAAGGTCTTCGATTTGCACTTCGCGTATGCTGGAAAGACGCACACCGCTCGGGCTGAGTTCGTCGATGGTGGGTGCTACGAGCACCTTGACTCCGGCAGCAACCGCATACTGGACCAGACGGCCCTTCTCGCGACGGACGTCATCTTCGATAGGGAAAAGGATATCCTTGAAAAATACCTTCTCCTGAACGTCTTTGAAGGTTTTCTCCGAAGAGAAGTGATATACCTGCAATTCGCCGATAATGGACTGGAGGTCGTTGTGGCGGTATTCGATGAAGCCGACAATCTTGTAATGCTTCGAATAGCGCAGACGCTCAATGAGGGCCGCGCTCTTGTCGGAAGTGCCGTACACGAGCACCGGTTCAAGTTTTCCGTTATCCCTCAAGCGGTTGAGCATCACGTTGTAGAAGGTGATCATTACGATTCGGGTGCCTACGATGATAAACAGCGTAAGTACGAAATCGAGCAGTATCAGCACCCAGATGTTGCTGAAAAGCGGGTTGAAGAAACCGCTGAAACTGCGTACCGCAAATAGTATAACGACAACCGCAATCTCCTTCAGGAAGACGGAAAGGGTGTAAAGCATCACGTCAATGACGTTCAGATGCCTGATAATCACTTTGTATGTTCTGAGGAAGATGAAGAATGCCGCCGAACAGACGAACGAAAGCCCGAGCCAGCCCAGCATCACCATCCATCCGGGCCTGGGGCCGCCGGCAAACACCACGCACAGAGCAGCAATCAGTGATGCGAATACCGACAGGGCGATATCCATCGCAAAAACAACCTTTGAACTGAGGTGTCTGGAAAGAAGCTGTTTGAACCTTACTATGAAACGTTCTCTCATAAGAAATTATTAGGGGCTCCAAATTTACGAAAAAATATCCACAATTCAAGCCGTCAGCCCTTGGAAACAAGGCGAAGGCTGCTCGTCGGGAACTCAACGGTTGCGGCCGAAAGCGAGCCGAGAAACACTCCGATGCAGTTTTTTCCCATAACGTTTACAAGTTCGTACTCGCGTCCTTTCAGAGGGCCTTCGGTAACGACAACCCTGTCGCCTTTGGCGAAGGTCACGCTTTCGTGGAAGGCAATCTCCCCTTCCGTCACTCCGGCAACCATCGCCTTGAAGGCATTCATATTGGCATCGGAAACCGTCGCTAGCCGCTCGTCGTAATTCTCCTTGTCGTTTTTGGCCGGGTCGCTAAGAAAACCGCAGATGCGGTTGGTAAATTTGAAGATGGCGTTCTTGTCGGCTATGGGAATGTGCACAAAGACGTAGTGCGGGATTACCAGCTTGTCCATGATTTTCCAGCGGTCCGACCAGCGGCGCTTGACCTTCTGAACCGGCACATAGCATTCGAACCCCAGAGCATTGAGTTCTTCCTCGGCCTTGCGTTCCTGGCAGGGCATCGCACGGGCGATGAGCCAGACTTTTTGGGTTTTGTCTATCATAAACAGCGGCTTGCCGTGCAAATATACCTAAATTTTCGTGCAGATTGCGTAATTTTGCGACTATATGAAAAGATGTCTTCCGGCAATTCTTCTCGCCCTGGCATTCTTCTGCCAGTCGTGCTCGGCAAAAAAGTTCAGCGCCGAGCCTCTGAGCGACGCCACCTTCGCCGCGATGCAGGGCCTTTCGTACAAGGAGGGCTGTCCCGTGCCGCGTGAAAGCCTGAGGCTCCTGCACCTGAGTTACATCGATTTCGAAGGCCGTAGCCGCACCGGGCAGATGGTGTGCAACAAGGCCATAGCGGACGATCTTCTGGAGATATTCGAGGCTCTGTATGACGCGCACTACCCCATCGCGAGCATAAGGCTCGTGGATGAGTTCGGGGCCGATGACGAGCGCTCGATGCAAGCCGACAACTCGTCGTGCTTCAATTTCCGTCCCGTTTCAGGCAGCCGCACTCTCTCGAAGCACAGCTACGGCCTTGCGGTGGATATCAACCCTTTCGAGAACCCATACGTGCGCACGCGCGATGGCAAAACAACGGTCGAGCCGGCCGGGGCGGAAAAGTACGTCGACCGGACCGGCGGTCTTGAGCATATGATTGACGCGGACGACCTGTGCTGCCGCCTTTTCAAGGAGCATGGCTTTGTCTGGGGCGGCGACTGGAAGAGCGTCAAGGACTACCAGCACTTTGAAAAGACCCTGTAGCGCGCATCAGCGCGAAAGGCCTCGGCGAAGATCGATGCTCTATTTCGCGCTGACTTCGATGTGCCGGGCCTGACGGTAAAACAGGCGCTTTTCTAATTCTGCCCGCCAGCCTGGGGTTTTTCGTAAATGAAATTGATCAGCTGGGCGTAGAGAGCCTTGAGGTTCTTGCGCTTGAGCTTGAGCGTCTGCGAGAGCAGGCCGTTGGCAACCGACCAGTCTTCGGCTGCAAGCTGTTCGCGCTTTATCTGCTCGTGGAAGGCGAGGGTCTTGTTGACTCCTTCGACCTCCTTGTGGATGAGGGCCACGACCTCTTCGCGCTCTATCATCTCTTCGTTGCTGCCGGTCTCGATGCCTTTCTTCGAAGCCCACTCGCGCAAGCGGGTGAAATCGGGAACGATGATCGCCGAGGCGAACTTTTCGTTCTCGCCCACCACGAATACATTATCTATGTACGGGCTTTCCTTGAGGCGTTGTTCGATTACCTGCGGAGCGACGTATTTGCCCGCCGAGAGTTTGAATATCTCCTTCTTGCGGCCGGTGATCTTCAGATACTTGCCGTCCACGAGGGTGCCTATGTCGCCGGTGTGGAACCATCCGTCGGCATCGATGACCTCTGCCGTAGCCTGAGGGTTCTTGTAATAGC